>NZ_JAGWCZ010000012.1:0-124856 GCF_020657855.1 Clostridioides sp. ZZV14-6153
AGCTTGGAGATACTGATAACAATAGTTATCTTGACCAAGAAGCCACCACTTCAAACATTACCGTAGGTAGTTAAGTGTATGGTAGTTCACCTAATATGTGTTAAGTATCATATTATACTGTAAGATATAAAAATCTTAATACAAGTGGATGGAGGAAAGTAAAATGAAAGTATTATTTACAATAAATTATGGAGAAGAAAAATTTAAAAAAATAAATGAATTAGGATATGATGTTATACATTATTCCGAAGATAGTATAGAAAATAATGAAGATGTAAACACTGCAGATGTGCTAGTTACATATAATCCTTTTGACAGATTAGATATTTCTAAAATGGAAAATTTAAAATATATACAAACAACAAGTGTAGGTATAGACCAAATCCCAAAAGAAGATGTGTTAAAAAGAGATATCAAGGTAGCTAATAATAGGGGAGGGTATAGTATACCTATTGGTGAAAGCATCGTTATGTATATTTTAGAAATTTATAAAAATAGTGCAAAATTTTTTAAACAACAGCAAAATAAAGAATGGAAAATGGATTTTTCTGTATCAGAATTATATGGTCAAAGGGTTGGATTTCTTGGAACAGGAACTATATCATCAGAAGCAGCTAAAAGGTTAAAGGCCTTTGGTGTAGAAATATGGGGAGTCAATACTGATGGAAGCAACAAAAAATACTTTGACAAGTGTTTTTCTACTGAAGATATGGATGTTGTATTTAAGGAATGTGATATATTAGTTGTAGCAATGCCTTCTACAAAGAGTACAGATGGAATAGTAAATAAAGATATGTTTAACCTTATGAAAGAAGGTTCTGTATTTATTAATGTAGGTAGAGGAAACACAGTTAATCAGAAAGATTTAGAAGATTGTGTAGAGAAGTTTAGAGGTGTAGCATTAGATGTATTTGAAAGTGAGCCTTTAAGTAAAGATAATAAACTATGGGAAAGTGAAAATGTTATAGTAACTCCTCATAACTCTTGGGTGTCTGATAAAAATAAAGAGAGAACATTTAATATGGTCTATAATAATTTAAAACATTATATAATAGAAAATAAACCTGTAGATAATGTTGTTGATATATCAAAAGGCTATTAAATATGTAAAAATTCTAATGAAAATAAAAAACTCTTATTAGTGTTATTAGAGATACTATAAGAGTTTTTTTTGTAATAAATTTAAAGTCAAAAAAGTGATATACTAAAAAATATATAAATAGGAAATAATTAATTATAGGGAAATTTTAAAATGATTCAATTTAAAAAATATGAAGAGGTGCTAAGAGTGAGCGTTAAAAATGAAATTAATAAACTTATAGAACAAATAAACTATCATAATGAAAGGTATTATAACCAAGATAGCCCAGAGATATCTGACTATGAATATGACAAGCTAATGAAAGAACTAATATCTTTGGAAGAACAAAATCCAGAACTAAAGAGAATTGATTCTCCAACAAATAGAGTAGGAGGTAAGCCATTAGATAAATTTAATCAAATTGTACATAAAACTCCTATGCTGAGTTTATCAAATGCTTTTTCAGAGCAAGATTTGAGAGATTTTGATAAGAGAGTTCAGGAATATGTGGGAGACAGTGTTGAATATGTTGTTGAATTTAAGATAGATGGGCTTTCAGTAGGTCTTACCTATAATAATGGAGCATTTGAAAAAGGAGCAACTAGAGGTGATGGAGTTGTAGGAGAAGACATTTCTCAAAATTTAATGACTGTCAAAAGTATACCTCTTAAAATAGATGAAAAAAAAGAGTTAATAGTTAGAGGAGAAGTATATATATCAAAAGATAATTTTAGAAAAGTGAATGAACAACAAGAAGAACAGGAACAACCACTATTTGCTAACCCAAGAAATCTTGCAGCAGGTTCATTAAGACAACTAGACTCGAAATTAACTGCAAAGAGACCATTAGATATATTTGTATTTAATATGGAAAATATAGAAGATTATACTTTAGAGAGTCATAGTGAATCCTTAGAATATTTAGAAAAACTAGGTTTTTCAGTAAGTCAAAGTTATAAAGTTTGTAAAAATATAGATGAAGTTATTGAACATATTGAACATTGGACAGAAAATAGAGGTAATTTAGAATACGAGATAGATGGAATGGTAATAAAAGTAAATAATATAAAACAAAGGGAAGAGATGGGATATACTGCAAAGAGTCCAAGATGGGCAATTGCATATAAATTTCCAGCAGAAAAGAAAAAAACTAAAATAGTAGATATAATAGTAGAAGTTGGAAGAACTGGTACAATAACACCATCAGCAGTACTTGAACCAGTTAGACTTGCTGGGACTACCGTAAGTAGAGCAACACTTCATAATGAAGACTATATAAAAGAGAAAGACATAAAAATAAATGATACAGTATTGGTTCAAAAAGCAGGAGATATAATACCTCAAGTTTTAGAAGTTATAAAAGAAGCTCGTACTGGAGAAGAAGTAGATTTTAAAATGCCAGAAAAATGTCCTGTTTGTTCAGAACCAACAGTAAGATTAGAAGGAGAAGCTGCTGTAAAGTGTATAAATATGTCTTGTCCTGCTCAAATAAGAAGAGGGATTATACATTTTGTATCAAGAGATGCAATGAATATAGATGGTTTAGGAGAATCTATAATTACATTGTTGCTAAATGAAAAAATAATTCAAGATGTGTCTGATTTATATTATATAAAAAAGGAAGATGTAGTTGATTTAGAAAGAATGGGTGAAAAATCTGCTGATAATTTAATAAATTCAATAGAAAAGTCAAAAGAAAATGATTTATGGAGACTTATAAATGGTTTGGGAATTAAATTTATAGGTGTTAAGGCAGCTAAGATACTTGCCTCAAAATTTAAAGATTTAGATGATGTGATTTCTGCAACAAGTGAGCAATTAGAAGATTTAGAAGAATTTGGGGGTATAATGGCAAATAGTGTTGTTGAGTTTTTTAAGGAAGATAAAAATATAAATGTCATAGAAAAACTAAAAAGTGTAGGAGTAAATACAAAATCATTAGAGAATACAGGTGAAACAGTAGAAAGAATATTTGAAGGAATGAAAATAGTATTGACTGGTACACTTCCTACATTAAAAAGAAATGATGCAAAAGATATGATAGAAAAAAGAGGTGGCAAAGCTACATCTAGTGTAAGTAAATCGACAACTTTTGTTTTAGCTGGCGAAGAAGCTGGCTCTAAACTTACAAAAGCAAATGATTTAGGAATTAAAGTTATAGATGAAGAGAGATTTTTAGAATTATTAACTTTATCATCGAAAGATGAAGTAAAAGCTGTATTAGAGGGCTAAAAAGTCATTTAATTTAGTAGAAAACTACTATAATTAATGATAGAATAGTTCAGTAAGCTATCAGATTATGAAAAATGACATTATAGAAGATTAATAAACTTAAAACTTATAAAAATAAATTTATAAAATATAAAGAATTAAGAAAGGATATAAAAATGATCAGAAGTTATGATAGAACTAATGAACAGATAAGACCTGTAAATATTACTAGAAATTATACAAAGTATGCAGAAGGTTCTGTTCTTATAGAAATGGGAGAGACAAAGGTTATATGTACTGCATCAGTGGAAGAAAAAGTACCTCCTTTTTTGAGAAATAGTGGTACTGGATGGATAAATGCTGAATATTCAATGTTACCAAGGGCAACTCAACAGAGAAAAATAAGGGACGCATCTAGAGGAAAAATCGACGGAAGAACTCAAGAAATACAGAGGTTAATAGGAAGGGCAATAAGGTCTGTTATAGACTTAAATAAACTAGGAGAAAGAACTATTTGGGTAGATTGTGATGTGATTCAAGCTGATGGTGGAACTAGAACTGCATCTATAACGGGGGCGTTTGTAGCAGTTGCTGAAGCAATCTATAAATTATATAAAGCAAAAACATTAAAAGAAATACCAATAACAAATTTTGTATCTGCAATTAGTGTTGGAATAGTAAATGAAACCCATATGCTAGATTTATGTTACGAAGAAGATTCTAAAGCACAAGTAGATATGAATATAATAATGACTGACAAGTGTGAGTTTGTAGAAGTACAGGGTACTGGTGAAGAGAAACCTTTTTCAAGAAAAGATTTAAATTTATTGTTAGAGTTAGGAGAAAAAGGGAATAAAGAACTAATAAGACTTCAAAGAGAAGTTTTAGGTGAAATAGCAGATGAGATATTAGGAATGGATTATGGTAATGAAGTAGTGATTGCTACTAATAATGCTCATAAGCTAGAAGAAATAGGTGAAATCTTAAAGGATTTTGAATATGAGGTGTATTCTCTAAAAGATGTTGATTTAGCAGGTATAGAAATAGTAGAGGATGGAAAAACATTTGAGCATAATGCATTAATAAAGGCTAGAACAATAGCTAGAAAAACTAAACTTATAGCTATAGCTGATGATTCTGGCTTAGAGGTAGATGCTTTGGGAAAAAAACCAGGTGTTTATTCAGCTAGATATGCAGGAGAGCATGCTACAGATGAAGAAAATAGAGAAAAGCTATTAAAAGCCATGCAAAATGTGCCAATGAGTAAAAGAAATGCAAGATTTGTCTCTGCAATAGCAGTAGTTTTTCCAGATGGAAAAGAATTTGTAGTGAGAGGAATTTGTGAAGGAATGATAGGCTTTGAAGAAAAGGGCAAAAATGGCTTTGGATATGATAGCTTATTTATAGTAAAAGGATATAATAAAACCTTTGGTGAAATACCTAATGTTATAAAAAATTCAATCAGCCACAGAGCAAATGCACTAAAAATTATGAAACAAGAGTTTATGAAAAGGGTAGTGAAGTAATGAAAATAGGCATAATAAGTGATACACATATGATGATTAAAAATATGGAAAAGACAATACCATATTTAGAAGAATGTGACTTAATAATTCATGCAGGAGACAACTTTACAGACTCAAGATATCTTCATAATATGACTAAGGTTGGAATTATTGCAGTTAAAGGAAATTGTGATTTTGATGCTATAGAAGAAGAAATTGTCTTTGAAGTAGCAAATAAAACTATATTTTTATGCCACGGAGATAAGTATGGTGTAAAATATGGCACACAAATGTTAGAAAATAAGGCTGCTGAGGTTAATGCTGACATAGTTATATTTGGTCATACTCATACTCCATTTAGAGAAATTAAAAATGGTGTGCTTTACATAAATCCTGGAAGTACTTCACTTCCAAGAGGAGTATCGTATAAGAGTTTTGTAATTATGGAGATAGAAGAAGAGGACATAAATATAGAGGAAATACGCATATAAAGGTGTATTTATCCAAAAAAATGGCAAAAAACACTCAAAAAATTAAATTTTATCAAATAAGTACAACGATATTAATGGAACACTTGTAAATAAAAAAACTTATGTGATATAATTAAGTGGTTGAATTATAAATAGAATGAATTATGATACCATTATCGGGTATTACATAAATATCACTAGGAGGATTAGAAGGATGAAAGCAGAACTAATTAAAAAAGAGGGTAATAAAGTTACTTTAAAAATAACAGTAGATAACAATAAATTTGAAGCAGCAGTAAATAAGGCTTATAATAAAAGCAAAGGCAAATATAATATACCTGGATTCAGAAAAGGTAAAGCTCCAAGAATTGTTATAGAAACTCAATATGGAAAAGGTATCTTCTATAATGATGCTATAGAAGTGTTATTCCCAGAAGTTTATCCAGAAGCTATCAAGGAATTAGATATAGATCCAATAGACAATCCAGATTTAGATATAGAAGAAATAAGCAAAGACAATGGATTAGTTATGGTTCTTAATGTTGAAGTTAAACCAGAGTTTGAATTAGGAAACTATAAGGGTATAGAAGTAGCTAAGGTTGAGAATACTGTAAGTGATGAAAATGTTGAAGCTAAATTACAAGAAATGGTTGAAAAAAATGCTAGATTAGTAAGTGTTGAAGACAAAGCTTTAGAAGATGGCGATACAGCTATAATAGACTTTGAAGGTTTTGACAATGGTGTAGCTTTTGATGGTGGTAAAGGTGAAAATTATAACTTAGTTATAGGTTCAAACACATTTATACCAGGATTTGAAGAGCAATTAGTAGGTAAAAAAGCTGGAGAAGAAGTTGAAGTTAATGTTACTTTCCCAGAAGAATACCACTCAGAAGATTTAGCTGGAAAGCCAGTTGTATTTAATGTAAAAGTAAATGATGTAAAAGTAAAAGAATTATCTGCATTAGATGATGAATTTGCTAAAGATACTAGTGAATTTGATACTTTAGATGAATTAAAAGCAGATGTAAGAGCTAAATTAGAAGAAGAAGCAAAAAATAAAGCAGATGCAGAAATTAGAAATTCAGTAGTAGAAAAAGTTGCTGAAAATACAGAAATAGAAATACCAGAAGTTATGGTAGAGCATCAAATAGATAATATGTTAAACGAACTTAACTACCAATTACAATATCAAGGATTTGGATTACAACAATTACTAGAGATGACTGGTAGAACTATGGAAGAATTAAGAGAAGAAAGAAAAGAAGATGCTAAAAAATTAGTTAAATCTTCACTAGTATTGGAAGCAATAACTAAAGCTGAAGGAATTGAAGCAACAGAAGAAGAATTTAAAGCTGAATTAGAAAAAATGGCTTCTGCTTACAATATGGAAGTAGAAAAAATAGAAACTACTTTAAGAGATGCTGATAAGGAAGATATAAAAGGACAAATAAAAATAAGAAAGACAATAGACTTATTAGTTGAAAGTGCAACAATAGCTTAATAAAATAACCGCTATAACTAATATGGTTGACGTTATAGAATGTTTAGTATATAATGTTGTGCAAATATAATTTAGTTAAATGCGTAAAATAATTTACAGTAGCTTAAAAAAGCTACTGTAAATTATATAGAATAAAGGGGGTATGAAACCATGGCATTAGTACCTGTAGTTGTTGAACAAACAGGAAGAGGAGAAAGATCTTATGATATCTTCTCTAGACTATTAAAGGACAGAATAATCTTCTTAGGAGATCAAGTTAATGATGCCACAGCAGGGCTTATAGTAGCACAGCTATTATTCTTAGAAGCTGAAGACCCAGACAAAGATATACATTTATATATAAATTCTCCAGGAGGAAGTATAACTTCTGGAATGGCTATATATGATACTATGCAATACATCAAACCAGATGTAAGTACTATATGTATAGGTATGGCTGCTTCTATGGGAGCATTCTTGTTGGCAGCAGGAGCAAAAGGAAAAAGACTAGCACTACCAAATAGTGAGATAATGATACATCAACCATTAGGTGGAGCTCAAGGTCAAGCAACAGATATAGAAATTCACGCAAAGAGAATTTTAAAAATAAAAGAAACTTTAAATGAAATATTATCTGAAAGAACTGGTCAGCCATTAGAGAAAATAAAAATGGATACTGAACGTGATAACTTCATGAGTGCATCAGAAGCCAAGGAATATGGCTTAATAGATGAAGTATTTACAAAGAGACCGTAGATAGAGAGAGGTGTTAATATGTCTAAATACGAAGAGAAACGACAATTAAAGTGTTCATTCTGCGGTAAAAATCAAGATCAAGTAAGAAGATTAATTGCAGGTCCAAATGTATACATTTGTGATGAGTGTGTTGAACTTTGTGACGAAATTATTCAAGAAGAAATAGAAGATACTATAGATGAAGATACTACATCTTTACCAAAACCAAAAGAAATGATGAATATCTTAAATGATTATGTAATAGGTCAAGAAAAAGCTAAAAAAGCTTTATCAGTTGCGGTTTACAATCATTACAAGAGAATATATAGTAAAAAGTCTAGTAGCAAGGATATAGAAATCCAAAAGAGTAATATACTTTTATTAGGACCTACAGGTTCTGGTAAGACGTTATTAGCACAGACTTTAGCTAGAACTTTAAATGTACCTTTTGCAATGGCAGATGCTACATCACTAACAGAGGCTGGATATGTTGGAGAAGATGTTGAAAATATACTTTTAAAACTTATTCAAGCTGCTGATTTTGATATAGAAAAAGCTGAAAGAGGTATAATATATATAGATGAGATAGATAAGATTGCAAGAAAATCTGAAAATCCATCTATAACTAGAGATGTTAGTGGAGAGGGTGTTCAACAAGCTCTTTTAAAAATATTAGAAGGCACTGTTGCAAATGTCCCACCACAAGGAGGAAGAAAACATCCTCATCAAGAATTTTTAAAGATAGATACTACTAATGTATTATTTATATTAGGTGGAGCTTTTGATGGGCTAGAAAGAATAATCCAAAAACGTGGTGGAGATAAGACACTAGGGTTTGGAGCTAAGATAGAAAGTAAAAAAGAATTAGATTTAGGGAAGTTATATGAAAAAGTACTTCCAGAGGATTTATTAAAGTATGGTATAATACCTGAATTTATAGGAAGAATACCAGTTTTAGCTACTTTAGAATTACTGGATGAAGATGCATTAATGCAAATACTACAACAACCTAAAAATGCTCTAGTAAAGCAATATAAGAAATTATTAGAGTTAGATGATGTTGAGCTAGAATTTGAAGACGATGCTCTTCGTGCAATAGCTAAAAAGGCTATAGAAAGAAATACAGGAGCTAGAGGACTTAGAAGTATAGTTGAAAGTGTAATGATGGAAACTATGTTTGAAGTACCATCTAGAGATAATATAAAGAAGGTTATAGTAACAGAGAAATCTGTGAACGAAGACTCAGTAAATCCTATCATAGTACTTAAGGATCAAGAGGAAAGTGCATAAGATGATGAAAAGGAGCTTTAAAAGGCTCCTTTTTTTATGCTAATATGAAATTAGGTATTATTATGATAAAAATGTGAGTAGAATACCTATAATACCAAAGACGAATACAATTGCAATAGAGCCAATTTTCCCTTTATATAGAAGGTAGAATGATACTGCAAATGCGATTATTCCATATAAGTCCCAACTAACTTCTTTTGCAGATGAAAAAGCGGCTGACAGTATAAAACCTAAAGTAATTGGTCTAAGTACCATTAATAAATTTTCTACTTTTTTATTATTTTTGAACTTAGCAAATAACTTTGATATAATGGTTAAGCCTACTAATGCAAATATTGTAACACCGATAGTTGCAGATAGAGAACCAAAAAAACCAGCAGTTTTAAATCCTACAAATGTAGCACTATTTATTGCTACAGGACCTGGTGTAGATTGCGATATAGCAAGTAAATCTAAGAATTCTTGATTAGTTATAAGGTGGTATTTAGATATAAATTCTTGTTGAATAAATGGTAGCATAGCATACCCACCACCAAAACTAAATGCTCCTATTTTAAGGAATATTAAGAAGAGTAGTGTTATTTCTGACATAGACTATATACACCTCCTCCAATTATTAAATAAATAGGACTTATATTGAATACACCAACAGATAAAACTGCTATAATTAATAGTAGTATGTTAGTTTTAGACTTTGGCAGTTTCTTAAACATGCTCGTAAAAGAATACAATATAAGAGCTATTACTACAGGCGCAACTCCTTTAAAAAATCCATCTAAAATTTTAGATGAGGAATTTTTAAAATATAAATATGACAACACTAAGACTATACAAAATGACGGTAGAGCAGAGCCTAGGGTACATATAAGAACTCCTGGTATACCATAAAGCTTATATCCTAATAATACAGAGATATTAATTGCTAGTACTCCAGGATAACTTTGAGCTATGGATAGATAATCGATAAATTCTTCCTGCTCTAAAAGTTTTTGTTTGTTTACAAGTTCATCTTGTATAAGAGGAACCATAGCGTATCCACCACCAAATGTAAACGCACCAATTTTTAAAAAGGTTAAAAACAATTTCAACATAATAGAAACCTCCAAAAGATAAATAACATCTAAGTATACTAACACTAATATTATATCATAATAAAATAATAATATAATATGCTAAGAAGTTATCATTAATGTTGAAAATTAACATGTGCAAATATATAATATAAAATGCAAAATAATTAGACTAGAAAAGGAGTAATGTTGATGGAACAAAATTATACTAAAATAGATCATGAATTACCATTAATCCCTTTGAGGGGATTAGCAATATTTCCATATATGATATTAAATTTTGATATAGGAAGAGAAATATCTCTTAAAGCTTTAGACCAAGCTATGATGGATGAAGAGCTTATATTTTTAACATCTCAAAAAGAAGCAGATGTTGATGAACCAGGTGAAGAGGATTTTTATCATGTAGGAACAATTTGTAAAGTTAAACAAATGATAAAATTACCAGGAGATACAGTTCGTGTCTTGGTTGAGGGTGTATCAAGAGGTAGAGTAAAAAAAATAGAGCAAGAAGAAGGATACTTTAGAGCAGTAATAGAAGAAATTGTTTTTGATAGTGATAATTTAGATAGTGAAACAGAAGTTGAAATTGAAGCATTTGTAAGAAATGTATTTGATGCTTTTGAAGAGTATATAAACATTGGAAATAGAGTATCACCAGAAATATTAATATCTTTAGCTGATATAGAGGATGTAGATAGATTTATAGATACAATAGCTGCAAATATTTATCTAAAATCAAGTCAGAAGCAGGAAATATTAGAAGAATTTGATATTAAGAAAAGACTTGAACTTATATATTCTATATTACTAGAAGAGATAGATATATTAAAAATAGAAAAAAAGATAACTTTAAGAGTTAAAAAACAAATGAATAAAGTTCAAAAAGAATACTATCTTAGAGAGCAATTAAAAGCTATACAAAAGGAATTAGGTGAGGAAGAAGACATAAATTCTGAAGCAGATGAGTATAGAGAAAAGCTTAAAAAAATAAAAGCACCTAAAACTACTAAAGAGAAAATAGAAAAAGAAATTGATAAATTTTCAAAGATATCTTCAATGTCTCCAGATGTATCTGTAAGTAGAAATTATTTGGATACTATATTCTCATTACCATGGAATAAAGAAACAAAGGATAAACTAGATATAATTAAAGCACAAGCTATATTAGATGAAGACCATTATGGGTTGGAGAAGGTTAAAGAAAGAATATTAGAGTATTTAGCCATAAGAACTCTTGCTAAATCACTTAAAGGTCCTATAATATGTCTAGTTGGACCTCCAGGTACAGGGAAAACATCTATAGTAAAATCAATAGCTAGAGCATTAAATAGAAAATTTGTAAGAATATCTTTAGGTGGAGTTAGAGATGAAGCCGAAATAAGAGGACACAGAAGGACTTATGTAGGTTCTATTCCAGGAAGAATAATTAATGGAGTCAAAGAAGCTCAGACTAAAAATCCTGTGTTTTTATTTGATGAGATAGATAAAATGGCAGCAGATTATAAAGGTGACCCAGCTTCAGCTATGCTAGAAGTATTGGACCCAGAGCAAAATAAGGATTTTGTGGACCACTATTTAGAAATACCTTTTGATTTATCAAAGATACTATTTGTTACAACAGCAAATAGTTTAAGCAATATTCCAAGACCACTATTAGATAGAATGGAAGTAATAGAGGTATCTGGATATATAGAAGAAGAAAAATTAAATATAGCAAAACAATACTTACTTCCAAAACAAATTAAAGAGCATGCTTTAAAAGAGAATTTTATAAAAATGGACGATGAAACTTTAAGAAGTATAATAAATCATTATACAAGAGAAGCTGGAGTAAGAACATTAGAAAGAACTATTGGTAAAGTTTGTAGAAAAATTGCCAAAAAATATGTTGAGGACCCAACACTTGAAGAAGTTGTTGTAAATAAGTCTGACTTAGAAAAATATCTTGGAAAAGATATGTTTAAATACCAACTTGCAGAGATTAATCCTCAAATAGGGCTTGTAAATGGACTTGCATGGACAGCAGTTGGTGGAGTTACCCTTGAAGTAGAGGTAAATGTGCTTAAAGGAAAGGGTGAAATTGTATTAACTGGAAAACTAGGAGATGTTATGAAAGAATCTGCTAAGACAGGTATTTCTTATATAAGATCAATAGTGGACAGGTTTGATATAGACCCTGATTTTTATAAAACTAATGATATTCATATACACATTCCAGAAGGTGCTGTTCCAAAAGATGGGCCATCAGCTGGTATAACTATGGCACTTGCAGTAATTTCAGCACTTACTAAAAGACCTGTGCCAGGTAATATAGCTATGACAGGAGAAATAACTTTAAGAGGTAGAGTGTTAGCTGTAGGAGGAGTTAAGGAAAAACTATTAGCAGCTCATAGAGCTGGTATAACAAAAGTATTAATTCCTAAAGAGTGTGAAGCTGATTTAGATGATATACCAGAAAATGTAAAAGAGAAGATGGAGTTTGTACTTGTAGAGCATATGGATGAAGTATTAGAACAAGCTTTATTAAAGAGTGGTGAAAAAAATGAAAATTAGAAGTTCAGAGATAACTATGAGTGCTGTGAATAAATCACAGTATCCAGCAGAAGGCATACCAGAGATAGCACTAGCTGGTAGGTCAAATGTTGGAAAATCATCAATAATAAATACATTACTTAACAGAAGAAACTTTGCTAGAACTAGTCAAACACCAGGAAAAACTAGAACTATAAATTTCTATCTTATAAATAACGAATTTTATTTTGTAGACCTTCCAGGATATGGGTATGCTAAAATAGCCAAATCTGAAAAAGAAAAATGGGGAGGTATAATGGAACGATATCTAGAAAGTAGACAAGAACTATGCTCTATATTCCTACTTGTAGATATTAGACATGAACCTACAGCAGATGATAAACTTATGTACGAATGGATAAAACATTTTGGATATAACTGTGTAGTTATTGCAACTAAGGCAGACAAAATATCTAGAGGACAATATCAAAAGCATATAAGTATTATAAGAAAGAAATTGCAAATGGAGAGTAGTGAAAAAGTAATCCCTGTTTCTTCATTAAAAAAGACTGGTGTTGAAGAACTTTGGGAAGAAATTGTAAATCAATACAATCAACATGGATATGAAATAACAGTAGATTAATTTTAAGTGTTTATATATATTAAAATCAAATAAAGGATGCCTCAAAATGTTTTTAATGGAGATTTTGTGGCATCCTTGTTGTTTATAAACAATAAATATAAGTAATTATTGTTAGAAACTAATAAAATTAGTGTAAATTAGTTTGTTTAAAGATTTAGTGATTTATATAATTAGCAATAAATCTTTACTGAGAAGTAGTTTTTTCTGTCTTTTTCATAAAGAAAATTGTAAGTATAAGTCCTATAAAGCATACTGCTGCTGCAATCCAGTAAGATTGATTACTAGCTGCGACATAAGCCAGTGTATGACTTGTAGACTTTTGATGATATATAAGTCTTTGTGCAAAGAAACTACTGAAAAATGCTGTCCCAAGGGCAAATGACAAATTACGAACAGTTGCTAGAAAACTTCCTCCATATCCTTGCTTTTGAGGTGGAACATCTGCCAAGATACTACTATTGTTTGGTGAGCTAAAAGAGCCTAATCCAAAGCCAAAAATAATTAAGCATAGAATCAAAAGATATAATGGAGAATCAGCTTTTAAAAGTGCCATTCCAACCAGAGCAATAGTCATAAATGAAAAAGATACAGTCAGAATATTTTTTGCACCATGTTTGTCAGAAAGAGAACCTGCAATAGGAGCTATAAGTACCATAATAAGTGGATGAACAGTCATGACAGAGCCAGCCATCATAGGAGATAAATTTTTTAGTTGTTCTAGATAAAAAGGAAGTAGGAAAGATACTGCCATTTGAGGAAAATAACAAGCTATTCCAATAATATTGCCTACAGTGAAATTTCTATTTTTAAACAAAGGTAAATCAATAAAACTTTGTTCAAATTTTACTTCTCTCAATACCAACAATAAAAATGCTATAATTGCCACTATTCCTAGATACCATTTTGTATTTCCTTCTTCATTCATTGCAAGCAATATAAGTGTGGTACAAGATGCAAATAATAGAAGACCTGGAATATCGAAACTTTTGTTTTGTTCATCTAAAATAGGTTTTGGTAGAAATTTTATCCCAAGAAAGACTGCTATAATACCAATAGGTATATTGATGATGAAAATAGAAGGCCATCCAAAGTGTTCTAAAAGTATTCCACCAATTACAGGACCACTCATATTTCCTATACCAACTACTGCTCCAGTAATTCCTATAGCCTTTCCCTTTTCATTTGCTGGAAATGCATTAGAAACTATACCAAGTCCAGTTGCCATTAAAATACTTGCTCCAATTGCTTGAAATATTCTTGATAAAATCAATGTTACTAGGTTATTAGATATACTACATAGAAAGGAACCTATTGTAAATATAAAAAATCCTAACGTATATAGATAATTTGAACCTACCTTATCACCTAGCTTTCCAAAAAACAACATAGTAGCTGTTACAACCAACATATAAGCTGTAACTACCCATTGGATTTGCGACATGTTAATTTTAAAGTCGGCAGCAATTGTAGGATTTGCGATATTTAGTATACTTCCATCAAGAGTAGACATAAATATACCAATACAGATGATAATTAATACTATCCATTTTTGTTTCACTGATAACACTCCAATCTTTTACATAGTAGATTTTGTTTTATAAGTACAGTATAGTTACAAAATAAACAACAAAAAAGCACCTATTTCTTAGGTACCTTAGAATATGTTTATTTTCATGAATAAATGCGGTAGTTGAAGGATTTGTATAGATTACTCATGTAAAATTACATAAAGGTACTCATATACTATTTTCTTCTACCATCCAGATTTTACTGTCGGCTTTGGAATTTGACCAAATTCTGCCATAAGGCTCGCGGGCTTTTACCGCCGATAGGGAATTTCACCCATTTCTGAAGAAAAACAGATGTATTTTTTAATTTTATTTTAACATAAAATAACAGTCGAGACAATTAGATTTAAGCAATACAGACAACTACACCACAGTATAGACAGTTTTATTATACTTTTGGACAAAACCTAAATTAGAGTATAGTAATAGATTGAAATTAAGTAAAACAAGTTATTGCCATTGCTGAATGATAAGTTTTATATTTAGCAAAAGCATAAAGCTGTAACAAAACTCGTATAATATTAATATCTTAATTAAGAGGTATGGTAAATTATGAGGAGGCGCTAATATGGAAGGAAAGATAAAAAAGGCATTTCCAGGTGGAAACACATCACAAGGGTCATATTCTTTTTTTGACTATATAATTCCTGAAAATGTAAAAAGAGTTTTTTGTTTAAAGGGTGGACCTGGAGTAGGAAAATCCTCACTAATGAAAAAAATTTATAAAGAGTTTTTGCATAAAGGATATGATATTGAATTATATCATTGCCCTTCTGACCCAAGTTCGTTGGATGGTGTAGTTATAAAGAAACTAGGCGTGGTACTTATGGATGCAACTGCTCCACATACTGTAGACCCTAAACTCCCAGGTGCTTTGGACGAGATAATTAACTTAGGCGATTACTGGAATACAGAGGAGTTAGAAAAAAATAGACAAGAAATTTCAAGCTATGATAAAGATATTAGTAATGCTTTTAAAAGAGCATTCAAATTTTTAAAATCAGCAGAACCAATTTTTAGAGATATCGAGGAAAAATATTCCGACTGTATGGATTATGGAAAAGTAAATTTAGTTACAGAAGAATTCATAAAAAGATTATTTGATGGAGTAGATAGTACAGGAAAGTTAAAGAAAGAAAAGCATTTATTTGGATCAGGTATAACTCCTGTAGGATGCTTAGATTATACAGAACATATTTTAAAGGATGTAGGTAAGGTTTATTATTTATCAGGAGAAATAGGCGCTGGGAAAACTACACTTTTGAGTAAAGTGTACAAAAAAGCCATTGAGAAAGGCTTGAATGTAGAAGTTTATCACTATCCACTTATTCCTGAAAAAATTGAAACCATATTATTAACTGATTTAGATATAGGAATAACTATAAGTAGTACTTTTAAAGATGAAGATACAATTGATTTGAATCAATTTTTAAATAGAGAAAAATTACTTAAGTATGAAGAAGACATTAAATTTGATGAAAAAGTTTTAGATGACTTAATTTGTTGGTCAGTTTTAAATCTTAAGAGAGCTAAATCAAAACATGATATTATAGAAAGTTACTATAGTCCTAACATGAGATTTGATGAAGTAGGAAAATTGAGAGATGAACTAGTTAAGAGAATTTCAAAGTATGAGGAAAATATATAAAATATGTCTGTTTAAAATTAATATTAACTAGTATATATAATCAACAGCAAACTGCTATAGCTTTGAAGCTATGGTAGTTTGCTGTTTTTTGCTATAATTTAAACAGATAAATCTTTGCACAAAAAGACAAGAAAATTTAGAGAATTTATTATAAAATATGGGGGTACATATGAAATGCAGTGGTTAGAGGGATTACAACAATCTATTGATTATATTGAAGACAATATTTTAGAAAAGTTAGATTATGAATATTTAGCAAGATAACATTAAAAATATCTTTAGATGGAGGAAATACTTTAGATTACAAAATTGTCGATAAGAGAGAATTTTCAGTAATTGCTTTAAAGAAACAATTTTCTAAAGATGAAGATGTATTTAGAAAACAAATACCAAGGTTTTGGCAAGACTTGTTTAATAGTAGTTTGTATAGAGAGCTAATTTCTTATGTGAAAGAAAACACTGTTACAAAAGGTGGTATTTTGGGAATAGATGAAATGGCAGTTTCACAAAACAAACAATTATTTAATTATTATGCAGCTGTTGAGACAGATGAAAAACCTAAAAATGATAAATTTACCTTATTTACAATACCTTCTCATAAATGGGCTATTTTCAAGTGTACAGGTGCCATGCCAAATTCTATTCAAAATCTATGGGTAAAAAAATAGGAGGAGTTTATGAAAAAATGTAGAGTATCTGAGATAACAGCTTATTTTAATACAGACGTGGAAACAGTTTGGAATATAGTTACAGACAATCGTGATTATAAATGGAGAAGTGATATAAGTAAAATTGAAATATTAGATGACGGAAGTACTTTTATTGAGTACAATAAGGATGGAAACAGCACAAAATTTACTGTTACAGAAAAAACTAAAAATAAGTTTTATAAATTTGATATGGAAAATAAATTTTTCTATGGTAATTGGCAAGGCGAATTTTTTGAAGAGAATGGAAAAACTAAAATAGTGTTTATAGAAAATATATATGTTAAAAATCTTATTATAAAAGTTTTATCTTATTTCTTTATGAACTTAAAAAAAATACAAATACAATATGTTGAAGACTTAAAAAGAAAATTAAATGAGATGTAAAATATTTTATTGTGAAAGTTGCAATAATTATATAATTGACCTTGATGATAATATCTAAAGTTGCATTTAAAAAAGTTACTATTATGAGTGACTTTTTTTATGTAAACAAGAGTATATTCTAGTATATAACTAAGTTTTTATGGAATATATAGATGACTTTTGTATATTAATGTATTATTATTGATGTTAGATTTGTATTATAAATTAAATATAATAAAGAATGAAATTAAGATTTATACTCAGAAAAAATAAAATTGGAGGATTTATGAAAAATAAAATAATTATAGGTATTACTTTTTTGTCTGTATTACTAATGTCTGGATGTGCCTCAAAACAAACAACAGAAATAAATGTATTAGCAACTACCGATTTACATGGAAACCTACCTTATGAGTTAACTTCTTATATAAAAGAAGAACGAGAAAAAGATAAAAATATAACTCTAGTAGATGCGGGAGATTTCTTTGATAGTGGGCCAATAGGTTCACCTATGGAAAAATATTTTGATGATAGACGAACAGATATTGATAATAAAACCGAGAAGTATATAGAAACTCCTATTGCAAAAGAAATGAAAGAATTGGGATATGATTCTGTAGTTCTTGGAAATCACGAATTTGTATCTAACTCTAAATTTTATTTAGACAATATGATATCTGATTTTAATAAACAAGGTATTGATGTATTATCAGCTAATACTTATAAAAAAGATGGGAGTAGTTACACAAAGCCATATATAATAAAAAATATTAATACCCCTAAAGGTAATGTTAAATTAGGTATTTTAGGTCTTACAATAAAAGAAGTTGGAGAGAGTGTGGATTCTAAATCTTTGGAGTTAAAAGACCAAGGAGGTTATAATGGTGAGCTATATATGAATGATTTAGTAGATGATGCAAATAAATGGGTCGATGTAATGAAAAAAGATAAAGCAGATGTTATAGTTGCTGTAGTACATTCAGGTGAGAAACCTAAAAAACCTAAAAATCCAGGAAATAGAATACAAGAATTGGCTCGAAATGTTGATGGTATTGATGCAATAGTAGCTGGACATACACATGTTCAAATTAAACAACATGACTATAAAAATAATTTAGGAGAAAAAGTTATAGTTACACAACCAGGAAAACATGGAGAATGTGTTTCTAAAATTAACTTTAAACTAGAAAAAAATAATGATAAATGGAATGTTGTTGATAAATCTAGTGAGTTATCCACGTTTGAAAAAAATCAAGAAATGGATAGAGTTAGTGAATTTTTTGGAAGTATTTTCAGTCTAGATAGCAAAACTAAAGAAATTAGCTTAGGGAAATTGCTTCCTTTTAAATGGGATAAACTATATATATTTGAACCATATACACCTGTTGAAACAATATATAAAACTGTAGGATATAAATGGAGAAATATCATACCAGCAGATAGTGAGGATATAGTACAAATGGTATTTATGAGTAATAAAAAACCTATTTGTTATATATATGGTGACTCTAATAAGACAGGATTAAGTTTAAAGGTTGATAAGTCTGAATATAAAGATAGTATTATAACAGTTTTACCTAATGATAATTTTAAAGTTCAAAAAGATGAAAAAACTTTTAAAGTGAATCTTGAACATATCAAAACGGATATATAAATAACTCATAGAAATTCTATGTTTACATAAAATATTTAATCTTCTCTTACTACTTTTTGTAAGGATTCAATTAGAAATTTTATTATGATTGAATTTTTACAATGTACAGAAGATTTATTTTTAAATATATGTACATAAATGTTTGAAATTTTTATATAATTATATTGGAGAAATATTTTAATTTATAAATAAAAGGAAATGAATTAGTAAAAATTCATTTCCTTTTTCTATTTTAGATTTTAACTTTTGATAAATTTATATTTACACTATCGTCTACTTTCGTATAGTAAGAAAGATATTTTATAAGAAACTACTAAAATAATAAAACTAGCAATAAGCCCAAGAATAGAAAATATACCTTGGTTGTATATTATAAAATCTATTACAAATGATATTTTATCAATCAATGAGGTCATTAAAACTAATGTCAATACAATAATATATGGAATTAATGACCAAAATCTTGCTTTTAGGTATCCCATCTTAAAAAAGATAGGTATTTGAACTCCTATTATAGCAGAAAAAACTAAAAAAGAGGTACTTATTCCTAGTATAATTTATTGAATATCAATAGATTTACTTTTAAAAAATAATACGACTATTGAAAGTATAGTAATTATAAATACTGTTAATACAAAGTTAATTAAAATGAAAATATAGCGACCTAAAACTATATCTCTTAATTTAATTGAAAGAGTACCATATAGGCGACTTAAGTTGTTTTTTTCTTCTATGGCAAAAACGTTAGAAATCATAAGGGCAACAAACCAAGAACAAGTAATATAAAGTGTTAATGTTGATGAGCCCATATATGAAAAAAGCATTATAACAGGTAACAAAACTAAATTCATATTAAAATAAGATTTCATTGTAAAAATATCTAGTTTAGTAAATTTAATTGAATCGGTCATCTTACTACACCTCTCTTGCTAACTTTTATAACTATATCATCAATAGTAGCAGTATCTATGATACAGTTATTATATTTAATAGTATCATTTGTATGAATTAATCCATCAAATCCAATATCTGTTTCACGTAGGCCAATAATATCTTTTTTAAGTGTTTCTGTTAAATCTTTTGGTCTTCCTTTAATTAATCTAAATTTTTCTAATAAATCTTGCAAACTTCCAGTATAAAATAATTCTCCATTATTTATAAAAGTAATATAATCAGCAACTTTTTCCAAATCAGTAGTAATATGTGTAGAAAATAACACACTTCTATCTCCATCTTTTATGTAGTCCTGTAGAATTTCCAAAAGTTCATCACGAGTTACTGCATCAAGTCCACTTGTTGGTTCATCAAGTATAAGCAACTTAGCATTATGAGAAAATGCACATGATAACATAAGTTTCATTTGCATACCTCTAGATAATTCACTTATTTTTTTATTTAGAGGTAAATTAAATCTGGTTATCATACTTTTAAAAATATCGTGATTCCAGTCTTTATAAAAGATAGATATAGCTTTTTCAGTATCTCTTATTGTCCAATTATCTGCATAAAATATATTATCAAATACAACACCAATATTCTGTTTAATAAGATTTTCATTTTTAACATTGTCCATATCAAAAACTAAAATCTCTCCTTCATCTTTTTCTAACATATTTAGAATTAATTGTATAGTTGTTGTTTTACCTGCACCATTTGGGCCAATTAATCCCATTATATATCCCATTGGTAAGGTAAAATTTATATTTTTTAGATTAAAATCATTAAAGTTTTTACTAACACCATTTAGTTCCAAATAATTATTCACCTTTTTCCACCTCCAATAATAATCTCAAAAGACTTATAATTTCTTTATCTGTCATAGACGCTCTTTGTGCTGCTTGTATTGCATTATTAAGATTTGATTCTACTTCTTGTATTAACTGTTCACGAATAAGTTCAGAACTACTTGACATAACAAAAAATCCCTTGCCTTGACGGCTCATAATAAAACCTTCTTGCTCAAGTTCATTATATGCTCTAGTAGTAGTCAAAACGCTAATCTTTAAATCTCTTGCTAGTTGTCTAAGTGAAGGTAGAATTTCATTTTCTTTTAATTCTCCTGAAAGAATTTGTTTTTTTATCTGTTCTTTAATTTGTTCATAAATGGGTAAGTTAGAACCATTTGAAATAATTATATTCAAAAAAACACCTCTTTAACTGTATATTTTCATACAAGTACAGTATAAACAGTTGGATGTTTTTTGTCAATATAAAAAATTACAATACACATTTACAATAATAATCTATATGTATGTACTTATTTTGAAAAGTTTTTAAATTAAAGTGTGTAAGCTGAAAATAAAGTATGTAAGCAAAAATATTATCAATATACATTTTAAGCTTAGTTTATATTTATTTAGCTAGACATTATACTTTAACAGATATTAAAAGTATAAGTTATCTAATTAAATTATATACTTTTTACTGTTTATAACAGAATCCTTTATATTCAATGCTAGTAGGGTGGGGACATAAGTATAATGTATGATATTATATACTAAAGATGAATTTTAACATATAACTTTGATATAATAAGCATATGTAAATGTTTAATATTTAATTAAAGAAAATTATCATATAAAAATAAATTTGTAAGGAGTAATACAGTATGAAAAAACAATATGTGTTTATAATACTAGCAAGTACTATTTTAGGTATGCTTGTTGGAACCATATTTAGAGATTATAGCAATGAAGAAACAGTTTATACAAGTAAGGATAAGTCAATAAGAAAAGAAATAAGAATAACAAGAAAATCTATAAAAGAACTGGCAAAAGAGAAAGATAAATTAGATAAAGAAATTAATTCGATGAAGAAAAATCAAAAGAATTCTAATGAAATCTCTAAAATAGAAAGTCTTAGGGAGAGTCTTTCATATTCAGATGTAAACGGTAGCGGAATAGTATTAAGTATAGATGCCATAGATGAAAAAACAGGAAACATTGCCAATAGCATAGACTACAATAAAATCTTAGTAAAAGTCATAAATGAATTAAAAGCAAATGGAGGAAAATACATAGAAATAAATGGTCAAAGAATTAATCAGTACTCAGAAGTTGTACTTGCAGGTAGCCATATAAATATAAATGGAGTTCCAGTAGCACAACCCTATGAAATAAAATGTATTGGTGATAAAGATAAACTATCTAGTTACATAGACAAAGGTAGTAAATATTTAGATAGTGTACAAAGTACTTATCCAATGAAAGTTAGTATAAAAGCTGAAGAAAATATCTCTATGAAAAAACTGAAAATACCTAATAAATTAAAGTATATAAAGGGTGATTAAGATTATATTAGAGGAAAGCAGTTTACCAATGTTAATACCAGAAAAACTTGCAAAAAAGTATAATGTATTTCCAGTAGAATTTCAAGATGACAATCTAGTAGTAGAAATAGAAGATGAAGATATATATGCACTGCAAGACTTGAGATTAGCAACGGGGAAAGAAATTATATTAAAAAAAGAAAGAAGAGAACTTATAAGTGAGAAGATAGAAAAATATTACAATAACTTTGAACTTGATGAAAATTATGCAAAAAGATTATTTGAAAATCTTCTAGAAAAAGCTATAAAAGAGAACGCAAGTGATATACATATAGAACCATTTAAAGAACATTTGATAGTTAGAATGAGAGTTGATGGAGAGTTAAAAGAAATATCAAAGTTTTTAATAGATGTTTATCCAGCATTAGCTACAGTTGTTAAATTAAAGGCTTCAATGGACATAACAGAAAAAAGGCTTCCTCAAGATGGAAGAGTAGACATAAAGCTAGATGATAGCTTAATTGACATTAGGGTTTCATCAATCCCAACTGTATATGGTGAAAAAATTGTTTTGAGAATACTTAATAGAGATACTTTTTTAAAAGATAAATCAGAACTTGGATTTTCAGAAGAAGCGATAAACTCTATAAATCGTATAATAAGTAAAAGAGCTGGAATATTATTAGTGACAGGACCTACAGGGAGCGGAAAGACTACTACAGTATATTCCTTACTAAATGATTTAAAGGGTATAAATAAAAATATAATGACTATAGAAAATCCAGTAGAATACAAGATGGATGGAATAAGTCAGATACAAGTAAATTCAAAAGTAGGGTTGAGTTTTGATGTAGGTCTTAGAGCTATATTAAGACAAGACCCAGATATAATAATGGTTGGAGAAATAAGAGATGCAGAAACAGCTAAGATAGCAGTAAGAGCCGCTATAACAGGACATTTAGTTATAAGCACTTTGCATACTAATGATGCAGTATCTGCTATAGCTAGACTATTGGAAATGCAAATTCCACCATACCTTTTAAATGCATCTCTTATAGGTGTGATATCTCAAAAGTTGGTTAGAAAAGTTTGTAATCATTGTAGCCATGAGATTATGATAAAAGATGATTTTAGTGGAGATGTAAATACTAAAGTAGCTGTAGGATGTGAGAGATGTAATGATAAAGGTTATTTTGGGAGAACAGCAATTTATGAAATTCTAGAAATTAATGATGATATAAAAACATGTATAAGGGATATGAAGGATTCTAGTATTGTTAAAGAAGTAGCACGAAAAAATGGAATGATAACATTTGAAGATAGCTGTAAAAGGCTAATAAATGAAAAAATAACAACATTAGAAGAATGTTTAGTGGTAAATGAAATAATTTAGTTAAACAGTGTAACCAAATTTCATACAATCGATTTTAATTAAAAGTCTCGATTGTAAATTGTATCTAGATAAAATAAAATTAACATATTAAATTAGAAAATATCGAGCCTATTTAATTATAATTAATATAATTTGGAAGGAATTATAATACATGAAAGTATCTAAAAGTATATTTTATAATTTAGACAAGATTCATTTAGTATTAAACAAGATTAGTAATAAAGAGCTTAGAGTAATTTGCAAAGAGATAGGTATTTTACTAGAATCTGGATGTGAAATTACAAATATATTTCAAATTATTGAAGGACAATCTAGCAAAAAAGTAAAAAGTTTGTTTAATACAGTATCAAATCATATTCAAAATGGAAATTCTATAGCAGAATCATTTCACATCACAGGAACATTTTCTAAATTTTTTATAAGCATGATAAAAGCAGGGGAAACTAGTGGAAACTTAGATGTAATAATGAGCGATTTATCTAATTATTATGATAAAGAATATAAATTAAAAACAAAAATAATAACTATTTTAATCTATCCAATGATACTTATCATATTATCAATAATATCAATAATATTTATCTTTATATTTGTGATACCAAATTTTCAGGTGGTTTTTGCCAGTAATGGGATTGAACCACCTTTCATAACTAAGATTTTAATAGGAATTTCTATGATAGTTACAAATTATCTAGGTTATTTAATACTTAGTTTTATATTGATTTTAATAGGAACTATTTATTTTTTTATAATGAATAATAATCTAAAAAAATTAATTAATTCATTTAAATTCAAAATACCTTTTTTAAAAGGCATTAATCAATTAGTAGCTACAACCAGATTTTCAAGAGCGTTGTCTATTTTACTTAGTAGTGGCATACAAATAGTGGATGCAATAGACATGTCAGCAAGTGTCATAGATAATGAATTCATTTATGAGAGACTAGAGATTTCTAATAATTATATAAAAAAAGGAAATAGTATAGGTAAGTCTTTGAATCTAGCAAATATTTTTCCTAAGTTATTTGTTTCAATGGCAAATACAGGTGAAGAAAGTGGAAAGCTAGATAAGAGTCTAGATGTAATAAACAGATTTTATGAAAATGAATTAAATAATAAAATAGAGCAAATAATGAAATTTGTAGAGCCTGTAATAATTGTATTTATGGGATTGATTGTTGGAGTTTTTATTTTATCAATGGTTATTCCTATGTTTGATGCAATTACTAGTTTCTAATATAAAAATAAATTTTACTAAATAAAACTTTTAAAAAGGAGAGAAAATTTAATTGATAAATAAAAAACGAAAAGGGTTTACACTTGTTGAAATGATTGTAGTAGTAACAATTTTAGGGGTTATATCTAGTATAGCATTAGTTAAATATGGTAAAGTTCAAGAAAGTGCCAAGATGAATGCAGACTATACAAATGCAGCTAATATAGTAACTGCAGCTAGTATGGCTATTAATGATGATGAAAATATAGCAGAATCTCTAAGCGTAGAATCACTTAAAGAAAAAGGTTATTTAAATACTGTTCCAGTTCCTCAAAGTACATCAGGTAAGTTTGAACTTGTTATAAGTGATAATGGTACAGATATAAGTGTAAATGTAAATTCAAAACAATTTTATCCAAGATAATATTTGTTTTTATACGTTTTTAGTATCAAATTATAAAGATATTTTTAGTATTCAATTGTAAATGTAAATATATTAAGTTTAATTAAAAAATATACAAGTTATTATTACTTAAGAAGGAGATGGTTATAATTAAAAAATTTTTGACTTTAGAAATAAATGATGATTATATAAGGGCTGTATTTTTAAGAAAAAACTATAAAAAAATCTTTATCGATAAATCTAGTATAAAAGAAATTGGTTTTAATATTAAAAATGACAGTGATGAGATTGAAAAAACTAGTTATGTAGAAAACGTAGTTAAATTAGTAAAAGATGATATAAATAACCTAAAAAAATCATACAAAAATTTGCACTTTAATATTCAGACTCAAGATATAGTTATTAGAAATATTGAGATATTGAATACTAAGAAAAAAAGAGATATATTAAACATGATAGAATTTGAGATAACCCAATATATTCCAATAAATATAAATAACTATTCAATAAAATATAAAATTATAAACTCTAGTAATGATAAGTTAAATATACAAGTAATTCTTTTTCCTAAAAATATTATACAAGTAATTAAAAGCATTTCAGAAAATCTAAATATGAACCCAAAAGCTATAAACATAAATTTTGATATACTACAAAAACTTATAAGTTTAAATCTAATAGATAACTTTATAGAAGACGGAGTATTTATAGAATGTAAAAGGAATCAATTTATTATAAACATAACAAAAAACAAAAAAATAGAAGAAACATATCTATTATCAAAAGAAATAAAATCATATGACTCAGTAAAAAAATTAATAAGTAGATTTAAATATATTTACTATTATGGCATAGAAAATTGTTTTATAGATGAGTATCTTAAAGACACAGAAAAAATTGCTGAAGTAAATCCATTGAAATTAAAAAATAAAGTAAGGGTGGAAAATAATTTTGATAAGAATTTAAGAGATACTAGTATAACTTATATAAGTAGTATAGGGATGATTATTTAAATGAAAGCTTATAAGACAATAAATTTTTTAAATGGATTTAAAGAAACTAAGCAATATAATAAAATCTATAAAATAACGATAATCTTAATTTTAACATGTGTTTCATTAAAAATGTTTATGTATATGAAATCTATAAATGAATTAGAAAATTATATAAGTCACAATAAACCCATAAATGAATCAAAATATACTGTACCAAAGCTGGAAAAAACAAAAGAAAAGTTTTCTAGAATAAAGCTTGATGAAATTAAAAAAATATATGAAATAGTTGGAACAGATAACATTACTAAAATATCTATAGATAAAAACAAAATGGAGATGGAAGGTGTGTGTGATAATCTAGATATTTTAGATGGTTTAAGAAAAATAAATTACATAAAATATTACTATATAGACAGCATTATAAGAGATGGAGAATGTTATAAATTTAGAATAAAAAGTTAGACAGGTGATTAATTTTGAAATTAAATAAGAGAGAAAAAAATCTGATGAAAATATTGCTAATATTAATTATTGTATTAGTAGTTAATGTAATGTCCAGACCTCTAGAAGATAACCTAACTAATTTGAAGAAAGAAAAACAAAATATAGTGAATGAAATAAAACGACAAGATAATTATAAAATGAAGGATAAAAAGCATAAAGATAATAGATATGTAAAAAATGTTGAATTAGATAGCAATACAGAATTAAAAAATAATTTTAATAATTCATTTTTAGATAAAAAAACAAATAAAGATATAGTATTATTAGTAGAAAATGAATTGAGAGATATTGTAAGTGTGGAATATATCAATCAAGAAAGTAGCTTAGACAACTACAATAAAAAACAAACTAATTTAGAAGTAAAAGTTAATGGGGAACTTGAAAATGTGTTGAAACTTGAAGGTGTAATGAAGAACTTAAAGTTACATAATAAAATTGAAAAAATAGAAATTAATAAATTAAAAACAAGTAATCTTGAGGTCAAAAATCTCTCAAACGAATATAAACAAGAAAAAAGCAATCTTGTAGAATGTAAAATGACAATTAGAGTCACATAACAAAAAAGAATAGATAAAGTAAAAAACTATTATCAATTCATAAAACTTTATAGAAGAATTAGTTTTACGATAATCCATTTCTGTAAGAGGGATTGTTAGTGATTTTATCGAAATCCTAATTAAAGTGAATATATTGTACCAAAATATAAGTAAATTTGAGATAATATTTGCTTATACTATAGATTGATTGATAAAAAAATGGTATAATAACAAATTGTACTTTAATTTAATAATAAGGGAGTGGAAGTCATATTGTTAGGGAGAAATGAGCTATGCCCTTGTGGAAGTGGCAAAAAATACAAGAAATGTTGTTTAAATAAAGATATTGTTTCAGAAAGAGCAAGCAGAAAAACTGAACTTTCACAAAAGCAATATACAGATTTATATTCAAAATTATATGATTATTCAAGACATGATAGATTCAAAGATGAATGTGAAAAAGCTAAAGAAATGTTTTATATAATGCAAAATGATAATGTAAATGAAAAGTTTGAAAGATTTTTTAATACGTATTTAATACAAGACCACATAATGGAAAATAAAAAGGTCATGACGGTTGGATTTCTTGAAGAGAATGGTGCAAGCCTAAGTCAATCAGAAATCGCAATATTAAAAAGTTTATTTGAATCCTATGTAAGCATTTACGAAGTAAAAGAAATTTCTACAGGAAAAATAGTTTTAAGAGATTGTTTAAGTGGGAAAGAACTTTACACAGAAGATGTAAAACTTCTAAGAAGCTTTAAAATCGGAAGCTGTATGATAGCTAGAATAATTGATGTTGAAGGAACTAATATATTAATAGATGTAACTATAAGTATATCAAATGAAGTTAAAGATATAATTTTAAATGATGTTATGAATTTATTCAATCAATATGAAGACTTATATAAAGATATGAAGACGTTCTTAATTTATCATACACATGTATTATATAAATATATACAACAGCTTTTAGACCCAAGTATAGCTGAATATTTAAAAAGAGAAAGAGATATGAATAATAATAAAAAAGTTAATTCAGAAGGTGAATTAGCTGAAGTAGAATGTAAGGTTTTAGATACTCTTAAAGAAAATGTGGAAAAAGAAAATATAGATGCATGTATAGAGTTCTGGAATGAATATAAGAAAAGTCATGAAAATATAAAAGGAGCTGAAAGTGGTTGGGCAGCTGCGGTCGAATACTATGTTAAGAAAGAAGCAGGACAAGCTATAACTCAAGTACAAATATCAAAAAAATATGATATAAGCTCTAGTACATTAGGAAAAAGATACAAAGATTTAAAAATATCTTAATTAATTATAAAAAGCTTTAAGTCATAGATAAAGAATCTATAGTATAATATATGTATAATGTGTAGAAAGAGGTATTAATAATGAGTCTTAGTTTAGGAAATGCAATTGCTGTATCAACAAACTTTATAAAATCTAACCCAGCAGTACCTGTATACGACGGAGAAGAAATATATGCAGTTATTTATCATATAGAAATAGGATATAATAATGGTGTATCACCTGATACTAAACAATATATAATAATAGACTATAAAGAGTTCGATTTACCTATGGATAGAAAAAATGAACTAATAGAAGTTGCTAAAGAGTACTGCAAATCTAAAGATATTGTAGAAAATGAAAATCTTGAAATAAATCTTTTGGATAATGAAGAAGCAGAAAACTTCTTAGAAAAAGTATTTAATAACATGAAAGTTATAAGAGGTCTTATAACTAAAAGAGGATAAGTTAATGGAGTTTATTGGGATAGAAAATATAACGCCATATGAAAACATATATGAATTTAGTATATATAAATACGATGATGAAATCACTTTAGGTAGTGAAGAGTTATATATATGTGAATTAAGGGTTATATTAATTAAAGTGAATTCTTTATACGTTGAAAGATTGAATAAATCGGTTGAAGCGATGGTTTTAGTGAAAAATCTAAAAAAGGATTTGGATAAAGAACTTATTGTAGACAAAATAAAGAAATTTGTGCTAGACGAGATTTGGGTAGAAAATCTAGTAAAAGAGAATATAGAAGTTATATTTGTAGAAAGCTAGGAGTAACCCTAGCTTTTTTATATTACAATCTAAGAGAGGAAAACAATATGTTAAGGGTATCTAATATAAAACTTGAAATCGATAAAGATATATCTTTATTAAAAGATATTGTACTTAAGAAGTTAAGAATAAAAGAAAAAAATTTAATAAAATACAGTATATATAAAGAATCTATAGACGCTAGAAAAAAAGGAAAGATGGAATTTGTTTATTCTGTAGATGTAGAAGTTAGAGATGAAAGTAAAATACTAAGCTCAAAAATAAAAGATGTAACAAAGATAAAAGATGTAAAATATGTAAATGTAGCTATGGGTAATAAAAAATTAAATAATAGACCTTTAGTAATTGGAAGTGGACCAGCTGGCTTATTTGCAGGGCTTATTTTGGCTCAAATGGGTTATGAACCAATTCTACTTGAAAGAGGTCTTGATGTTGATAGTAGAACTAAGGATATAAGTGATTTTTGGACAACTAGAAAGTTTAAAAATAATTCAAATGTTCAATTTGGAGAAGGTGGAGCAGGAACTTTTTCAGATGGGAAACTCACAACTAGAATAAAAGATATACGATGTAGAAAAGTGCTAGAAGAATTAGTTCAGTTTGGAGCACCAGATGAAATATTATATTCACATAAGCCACATGTTGGTACAGATATATTAAAAAGTGTAGTTAAAAATATAAGAAATGAAATAATAAATCTAGGTGGACAAGTTAAATTTGATTCAAAAGTGACAGATATAGTTGTATTAAATAATTCTATACAATCTGTAATTGTAAATGATAGCGAAAAAATAGATACAGATGCAGTTATATTAGCTGTTGGGCATAGTGCAAGAGATACTTATGAGATGTTGCATTCAAGAGGTGTAAAAATAATTCAGAAACCATTTGCAATAGGAGCTAGAATTGAACATCCTCAAGACCTGATAAATAAAGCACAGTATAAGGAATTTTATAATCATCCTCGATTAGGAGCTGCTGATTATAGACTTATAGAGCATGTCTCAAATGGAAGAACAGCATATACTTTTTGTATGTGCCCAGGAGGCAGTGTCATAGCATCTGCATCAAATGATTTTGAAATAGTTACAAATGGAATGAGTGAACATGCAAGAGATAAAATAAACGCTAATAGCGCATTTCTAGTAAATGTACTTCCTGAAGATTTTGATAGTGATAATCCACTAGCAGGGGTTCATTTTCAGCAAAAATATGAGAAATTAGCTTTTGAATTAGGTGGTAAAAATTACAATGCTCCAGTTCAACTTGTTGGAGATTTTATTAATAATAAGACTTCTGAAAATTTAGGAAGTGTTGAACCATCATATAAACCTGGATATAAGCTTACAAATTTGAATGAATGTTTGCCTAGTTTTGTGATAGAAACTATGAGAGAAGCATTTATCTCTCTTGATAAAAAATTAAATGGATTTGCAATGCATGATGCAGTTTTAACTGGTGTAGAAACTAGGTCATCATCACCAATAAGAATAGTAAGAGATGAAAACAGTTTGGAATCAATAAGTGTTAAAAATTTATATCCTTGTGGTGAAGGTGCTGGATATGCAGGTGGAATAGTCACAGCGGCAGTCGATGGTATAAAATGTTCAGAAAAAATAATACAAAAATATGCTAATAGCACAAAAATTTAACATAAATTTAATGATTTTTTAATATTTAACATGAATTTAACATTACTACTCCTATAATTTGATAAAATACAATAGGTTATAAAATTTTTAAATATAGTAATCTCTTTACAAGGAGGAAATAATTTGAACATTATAATAAGTCTAATGGGTGGATTAGGGCTGTTCTTATATGGTATGAACCTTATGGGAGAAGGTCTACAAAAATCTGCTGGGACAAAATTAAAAAAGATAATAAAATTACTTACTAGTAATCTATTTATGGGAGTTTTAGTAGGTACAGGAGTTACAGCAGTAATACAAAGTTCAAGTGCTACTACTGTAATGGTTGTTGGTTTTGTAAATGCAGGAATAATGACTTTAAAACAAGCAATAGGGGTTATAATGGGTGCTAATATAGGTACTACTGTTACAGCCCAATTAGTATCTTTTGATTTAACTGGAATGGCTCCAGTAGCATTAGGTATAGGTATTATACTTTATTTATTTGGAAATAAACCTAGAATAAAAAATATAGCTGAAATACTTATAGGTTTTGGGATATTATTTACAGGTATGGATTTTATGAAAATGGCAGTTGAGCCATTAAAAGACTATCAAGGATTCACTGATTTACTTGTTACATTTGGTAATTATCCACTACTTGGACTATTATTAGGGTTTGGTATTACAGCAATAATACAGAGTTCAAGTGCATCTATGGGTATGTTGGTTGCATTAGCAGCAGAAGGTTTAATCCCATTGGCAGCAGCATTACCAATTCTTTATGGTCAAAATATTGGTACATGTGTAACTTCATTGTTATCAAGTATTGGTGCTAATAAAAATGCACGAAGAGCAGCTATGATGCATTTAATCTTCAATGTTTTGGGAACAGTAATATTCTTAGTGTTGTTGAATAAACCAATTGTAAATTTAGTTACAAGTTGGGACCCAAGTAATGTTGCAAGACAAATAGCTAATACACACACATTGTTTAATATTATATCTGTCTTAATACTTCTACCATTTACAAAGATTATCATAAAACTAGCAATTAAGCTTGTTCCTGATAAAGCTGGTGACGCAGATGAAGATGAAGCTAAGACTATTAAATATATAGATGATAGAATGATAGAAACTCCTTCTATAGCTCTTGCTAATACGATAAAAGAAGCACTTCGTATGGGAGAAAAAGCTAAGGAAAGTTTAAATGCATCTATGGAAGCGTTAGTAGAACATTCAACTGAAAAAATAGATAAAACATACAGACGTGAAAAGTTAATAAATGATTTACAAAAAGCTATTTTAAATTACTTGCTTAAACTTTCAAAAGCACCTTTAGATGATCATTCCAGAGAAGTTGTGGATACCTTATTTAATACAGTTAATGATATAGAAAGAATTGGTGACCATGCTAAAAATATAGCTGAATTATCTCAAGTTGCAATAGATTCAAATATTTCTTTCTCTAAAGAAGGACAATCTGAACTTGATATTATGTACAATAAAGTCGTTTCATCATATACTTATGCCTTAGAATCAATGAGAACTGATAATGTAGACTTGGCTTATAAAGTTATAAAAATTGAAGAGCAAGTTGATATAATGGAGAAATCTTGTAGAGCTAATCATATGTATAGATTGAATAATAACTTATGTAGTATAGAGAATGGTGTTATCTATTTAGATGTAATAAGTAATCTAGAGAGAATTTCTGACCATGCTGTCAACATAGCACAACAAGTTATAGCTAAAAGGTTAGGAAAGGATTAAAAATAATATCTTAAAATGATGTAAGAATTAAAATAAAGAATAAACAAAAAATAAACTCTAGATGATAGTTTAGAGTTTATTTTTTTATTGATTAATTACTGAAAATCCAATCATCTTTATTGTATAACTGTTTATTGTTTACCATATTTTAATCAACCTAAGTAAATAGGATTCTAGTTTTCTAAACTAAATACTTTGAAAGAAATTTCTCTGATATTTCAGCAATTTCTTTATATACAAATTTATATAGATTATGTGGATAATCAAATAATTCATATTGAGCAATTTTAATATTATTTAAATATTGTAAAGGATGGTTTATCCAACTCTGTTTTTCTATCCCAGTTCCTTCTCCATTTGATATAAAGAAAAGCATTGGAATCTGTAAATATGGATTGTCCCTTTCTATTAGAGCAATCGTATTTCTTAAATTTTTGGCTTCACTAATCCAATTTTGATTGGCAAGATTATGATATAACACGTTTTCAAGCTCTTTCTTTTCTATTAATGGAATACAATGTTCTTCTACTAATTGCTCTATTAAAGCGTTGGTTGTTACTTTTCTGAGGTGTTCATCATTTGATAGCTCTATTAGTTTATTTGTAGCATCATCTATGTTAAAGTCTCTATTATAGCATTCTGGTGTTGCGGGATCAATACCAATAATACCAGCAATTTCAGAAGGATTTTGCTGTCCCCAACGGAGAGCCTCTAAAAATCCCACACTATGTGCTACTAGTACAATAGGTGTTTTTATTCCTAACTCTTGTAGTATGCATCTGTACTCATGAACAACAACATTTATATTTCGGTTATTCTCAGATAAATCACTATGTCCATAGCCCAGTTTTTCGATTCCAATCACTCGATAGGTTTTTGCTAACGTTTTTGCTAAAGACATATATTCAAAATTTGGGAAAGGTATGCCTGAACCTGATAAAAGCACTAAAGTAATGGAACCTTGACCATATGAATATATAAAATTCTTCTTACCATTTATTTCAATAAATTTTTTCATGAGAACTGTACCTCCAACTTAAGTTTATTTACATTTACCTATTGAGTATGTATAAAGCATATTTCAATCAGTTTAAACAAAACATTATTTTTTGTCAATCCTTACTGTAGTGTATTTTAATTCTTTATGAAATCCAGATAGGTATTTGAAGATATAACATCTAAAAATCATTTAAAGAATATGTTGTAATAGATGACAAATACCTTATCCATCCAGTATTTGGGAGTCATGTGCATCTAAAAGGAAGTTTGAAAGTGAGATAAAACCTATATTTGGTATAATTTTATTTAATTAAAATTTTATAATTGGCAAATAGTTGTAATATTTAGAAGAATCGATTTCCTAATAATGCTTGAGGATATATGTATTATTTTGTGGCAAACTTTTTAAAAAAACACCTAGATTTTGTGTTATAATCTCTGTAAAACGCATATGCTGAAAAGAGGGATTTAAATGGGAAAAATAAATTTTGATTATAGTAAAGCTACGGAATTTTTTTGCCAAAAAGAAATAGATGTCATGCAGCCGTATGTAGATGTGGCACATGATATGTTACATAATAAAACTGGTTTAGGAAATACTTTTTTAGGATGGATAGACCTTCCTAAAAATTATGATAAGGAAGAGTTTGCTAGAATAAAAAAATCTGCTGAAAAGATAAAGTCTGACTCAGAGGTTCTTTTAGTAATCGGTATAGGAGGCTCTTATTTGGGTTCAAGAGCTGCTATAGACATGGTAAGTCATTCTTTTAGAAATGGGCTTAAAAAAGAGCAAAGAAATGCTCCTGAAGTATATTTTGTAGGTCATAATATAAGTTCAACATATATTATGGATTTACTAGATGTAATTGAAGGTAAAGATGTTTCTGTAAATGTAATATCTAAATCAGGTACTACTACAGAGCCAGCTCTTGCTTTTAGAATATTTAAAAATTATCTAGAAAAAAAATATGGAAAAGAAGAAGCTAGAAAGAGAATATATGCAACAACAGATTCAAGTAAAGGTGCACTTAGACAATTAGCTACAGAAGAAGGGTATGAGACTTTTGTAATACCAGATGATGTAGGTGGTCGTTTTTCTGTATTGACAGCTGTTGGATTACTTCCTATTGCAGCTGCAGGACTTGATATTGATGCCATGATGAATGGTGCAAATGATGCTCGTGAAGCATTTCAAAATTCTGACTTAAAAAATAATGACAGTTATAAATATGCTGTAGCTAGAACAATTTTACATAGAAAAGGAAAAGATGTAGAGTTATTGGTTAACTATGAACCTCAACTACATTATGTGAGTGAGTGGTGGAAACAACTTTATGGAGAAAGTGAAGGAAAAGAAAATAAAGGCTTATTCCCTGCTTCTGTAGATTTTTCAACAGATTTACATTCTATGGGACAATATATTCAAGATGGAAAAAGACTTTTATTTGAAACAGTACTTAATGTTGAAAGTTCTAAGAGAAATATAACTATAAATTCAGAAGAAGTAGATTTAGATGGTTTAAATTATTTAGCAGGCAAAACTGTAGATTTTGTAAATCATAAAGCTTTTGAAGGGACTTTATTAGCACATACTGATGGAAAAGTGCCTAACTTAGTAATAAATATACCTCAATTAGATGAGTATAATTTTGGATACTTAGTGTATTTCTTTGAAAAAGCTTGTGGAATAAGTGGATATTTACTAGGAGTTAATCCATTTGACCAACCAGGAGTAGAAGCATACAAGAAAAATATGTTTGCTTTGCTAGGAAAACCAGGTTATGAAAAGGAAAAAGAAGAATTAGAAAAAAGACTTAAATAATTTTAGATAGTTAAGGTTTAATTAAGATTAGAATAATATAATGAAATCATCGAAAGAGAGTTTACTCAAAATAGATGATTTCATTTTTTTATGGAAAATTGGGAAAAATATATTTTGATAATTTATATTATATTAGATAGGGAGTGGTGTGAGATGTCAAGAAGAAAGAAAGGTATAAGTTTAGTAATATTAGTCGCTATAATAAGTTCAATACTTAGTAGTTTACTAACAATAATTTTAGTTAAAGATAATTTAGGAAGTAAATCTACAGGAAGTTCTACACCTATAGTTGTAAATGATGATGGAAAGAGCCAAAATATTTATCAAGCAGTTGCAGAAAAGGCAACACCATCTGTTGTAGGTATTACGACAACTAGTGTCGATACTAGTAATATGTTTGCAATACCAACTGAAACACAAGGAGTAGGAACTGGGATTATAGTAGATTCAAATGGATATATACTTACTAATTCTCATGTTATATCAGATGGTCAAGCAACTAGTGTTAATGTTTTATTTAATGATGGTTCAACAACATCAGGTAAAGTGGTATGGTTTGACCAACAACTTGATTTGGCTATAGTTAAAGTTGATAAAACTGGATTAACACCAGCTGAATTTGCAGATAGTGATAAAGTAAAAGTTGGAGATATATCAATAGCAATAGGTAACCCACTTGGACTAGACTTCCAAAAGACAGTTACTCAAGGGATAATAAGTGGATTAGATAGAACTATACAAACAGAAAAAACTAATATGACAGGATTATTACAAACTGATGCAAGTATAAATGCAGGAAATAGTGGAGGGCCGTTGTTAAATCAAAAGGGTCAAGTAATTGGTATAAATACAGCAAAAGCTTCTCAAGCAGAAGGGTTAGGATTTGCGATACCAATCAATACAGCTAAAAGCATAGTTGAAGAAGTAATAAAAACTGGAAAATATGAAAAAGTAACTTTAGGTATAAAAGGAACAGATGTATCAAATTATGAAGCAGCTACAGGTACAAAATTAAGTACTGACAAAGGAGTATATGTTGCAGAAGTGATATCTGGTTCATCAGCAGAAAAAGCAGGAGTAAAAGTAGGGGATATTATAACTAAAGTAGGAGATGCAGATATAACTGGTATGAATGACCTTAATAAAAAGTTATATACTTTCTCAAAAGGTGCTAGCACAAAACTTACATTAAATAGAGGCGGAAAAGCAGTAACAATAAATGTAAAATTCTAAATGTGACTAGAGAAACAGAGACTACATGGTAAAGTGTAGTCTCTATTTTTATTTAATTTTTATAGTATATATATCTAAATTAATTAAAATAACATATTGTTTATAGAGATTATCTATATTTACTTATAAAAATAAAATTAATAAATATTTAAATTTAATTTATAAAATCAATATAAATATCATAATAAAATAAAAATTTTTAATATTACTAAAAAAATATAGACAAAATAATAACAAATATAGTATTATGTAATTGTAGAAATGCTTTTCATAGAAATGACCTATGAAGATGAATTACATAAAGATGAAAAAAATGAAATGGATATTCTTTAGGGGTGAAAAAATTATGAATCCATTAGTTATAAATTTACAAAAATGTAGTATACATGATGGTCCAGGGATAAGAAGTACAGTTTTTTTTAAAGGATGCCCACTTGAATGTGTTTGGTGTCATAATCCAGAAAGTCAAACATATACAAAACAAGTTTTGTATAATGAAGAGAGATGTTCAAGATGTGAAGCATGTGTAAATATATGTCCTCACAAAGCAATTTACAAAGGTGAAACGAAAATATGTCTAGACCAAGATAAATGTGAGTTTTGTGAAACTTGTTTAGATTATTGTATAAACAATGCTAGAGAAATAGTTGGTCAAGAGTATTCTGTTAAAGAACTGGTTAAAGAGATAGAAAAAGATAGAATTTTCTATGAAGAATCAGGTGGAGGAGTAACTTTATCAGGTGGAGAAGTAATGGCTCAAGACATGGATTTTATTTGTGGAGTAATAAACATGTGTAAATCAAAGGGAATTCATGTAGCAATTGATACTTGTGGATATGCAAAGTCAGAAAATTATGAAAGAGTTGCTAAATATGCAGATTTGTTCTTATACGATATTAAACTTATTGATGAGGAAAAACATATAAAATTTACAGGAAAATCAAATGATTTAATACTTAAAAATGTTAAACTTTTGAGTGAATCAGGTGCTAATATAAATATAAGAATACCATTAATTGTAGGAGTAAATGTAGATGATGAAAATTTAGAGGTTAAAAAAATGATAGAATTTTTAAAGCCTTTGAATATAAAAGATGTAAGTCTTCTTCCATATCATAATATTGGTAAACATAAGTATGATAAAATTTATAAAAAATATGAAGGAGAAGAGTTACAAAGACCTACTGAAGAAAAATTAGAAGAAATAAAAAGGCTGTTTGAAGCAAGTAATTTCAATACTAAGATTGGGGGGTAATAAAATGTCAAGAGGAACTTTTGAAAGAACTAAAAAATTAAGAGAAGAAAGTGTTAATGCAGAACCACACATATCTATTGAAAGAGCAGTACTTATGACAGAAGCTTATAAAAAATATGAAGGAAGTGTAGAAATTCCTGTACTTCGTGCTTTATCATTTAAACATTACATTGAAAATAGAACTCTTAGTATAAATGATGGAGAATTAATAGTAGGCGAAAAAGGAGATTCACCTAATGGAGCACCAACATATCCAGAAATTTGTTGTCATACAATGGAAGATTTAGAAGTAATGCATAATAGAGACATAATAAATTTTAGTGTGTCTGAAGAATCTAGAAAAATACATCAAGAGGAAATAATACCTTTCTGGAAAAAGAGACAAACAAGAGATAAGATAATAAATGCTATGACACCTGAATGGTTAGCAGCATATGAAGCAGGTATGTTTACAGAGTTTATGGAACAAAGAGCTCCAGGACACACAGTTTGTGGAGATACAATATATAAAAAAGGATTTTTAGATTTAAAGAAAGATATAGAAGTAAGACTAAAAGAATTAGATTTCCTTAATGACTTAGATGCATACAACAAAAAAGCTGATTTAGAAGCTATGGCAATCGCTTGTGATGCAATGGTTATATTAGGAAAGAGATATGCTGAAAAGGCAAGAAAAATGGCAGAAGAAGAAACTGATGAAGCTAAGAAAAAAGACCTATTGTTAATTGCTGAAACTTGTGATGTTGTACCAGCTCATAAGCCAGAAACTTATCATCAAGCTATACAAATGTACTGGTTTGTTCATATAGGGGTTACTACTGAGCTTAATATATGGGATGCATTTACTCCAGGAAGACTAGACCAACATTTAAATCCTTTCTATGAAAGAGATGTAGAAAATGGAATATTAGATAGAGAAAAAGCACAAGAATTACTTGAATGTTTATGGGTTAAATTTAACAATCAACCAGCACCACCAAAAGTTGGTATAACATTAAAAGAGAGTAGCACATATACAGACTTTGCAAACATAAATACTGGTGGAATAAATCCAGATGGTCAAGATGGTGTTAATGAAGTTAGTTATATAATACTTGATGTTATGGATGAAATGAAATTAATACAACCTAGTTCAAATGTTCAAATAAGTAAAAAGACTCCTCAAAAATTCTTAAAGAGAGCGTGTGAAATATCAAGAAAAGGATGGGGTCAACCAGCATTTTATAATACTGAAGCAATAGTTCAAGAGCTTATGGAAGCTGGTAAAACTATAGAAGATGCAAGACTTGGAGGAACTAGTGGTTGTGTTGAAACTGGATGTTTTGGTAAGGAAGCATATGTTTTAACTGGATATATGAACATTCCAAAAATACTTGAATTAACATTAAATAACGGTTATGACCCAATTGCTAAAAAGCAAATAGGTATTAAAACTGGAGACCCTAGAGATTTTAAATCTTATGAAGAATTATTTGATGCATTTAAAAAGCAGTTACATTATATGATTGATATAAAAATACAAGGAAATGCTGTAATAGAAAATATATGCGCAAAACATATGCCTTGTCCACTTATGTCTACAATAGTTGATGATTGTATAGCAAAAGGAAAAGACTATCAAAGAGGTGGAGCAAGATATAATACTAGATATATACAAGGTGTTGGTATAGGAACTATAACAGATAGTTTAACAGCAATAAAATATAATGTATTTGACAAGAAAAAATTTGATATGGATACATTACTTAAGGCACTTGATTCTAACTTTGAAGGATATGAAGCTATACTTAACATAGTTTCAAATAAAACTCCTAAGTATGGAAATGATGATGATTATGCTGATGGAATAATGGAAGAAATATTTAATGCATATTACAATGAAGTAACTGGTAGACCAACTGTTTGTGGTGGAGAATATAGAGTAGATATGTTGCCAACTACTTGCCATGTATACTTTGGAGAAATTATGGGAGCAAGTGCAAATGGTAGACTTTGTGCAAAACCAGTTTCAGAAGGAATCTCTCCAGAAAAAGGTGGAGATACTAATGGACCTACAGCAGTTATAAAATCTTGTGCTAAGATGGACCACATAAAAACTGGTGGAACATTGTTAAATCAAAGATTTGCGCCATCAGTAGTGCAAGGTGAAAAAGGATTAGACAATATGGCTAATCTGGTAAGAGCATACTTTAATATGGATGGACATCATATACAATTCAATGTATTTGATAAAAATGTATTACTGGAGGCTCAAAAGAATCCTCAAGATTACAAAGACTTAATAGTTAGAGTTGCAGGATATAGTGACCATTTCAATAATTTAAGTAGAACATTACAAGATGAGATAATAGGTAGAACTGAGCAAACATTCTAGGATTGTTTGTAAATGAAACTTCTTACTATATAAAAATGTAACTGGTATAATAGTATATATATTACTAGATAACATTTTAAAAAATTTTAGATTAATTCTGAGCTAACTTTCTGGATGGGAAGTTAGCTCGTTGAGTTTAATGAAAAAATCGTTAAATTTATATTTAATAAACTATATTAAATAAGTAATTTATAATAATCATAATAAAATTATATTTTATAATAACTAAGATAATTTTAAGCAGTTAAAATATTGTAAATTTAGCTACTTTAAAATAAAAACTAATAGAAAAAGAGGAGATTTGATATGAAAACTTTAGGATTTATTGGTTCAGGAAATATGGGAAGTGCAATGATAGGTGGTATAGTAAAATCAGGATTAGTAAAAGCAGAAGATATAACTGTATCAGACTTAAGTCAAGTTGCTTTAGATAAAGTAAAAGAACAATTTGGAATAAATACTACAACTGATTCAAAGGTAGCTGTTGCAAATTCAGATGTAGTGATAGTAGCACTTAAGCCTAATATATGTGAAAAAGCTTTAGCTCCACTTAAAGAATTAATAGATGCAAGTAAAATAATAGTATCAATAGCAGCAGGAAAAACTATAGAAACTCTTGAAAGCATTATAGGTTCAGATAAAAAGATAGTAAGAGTAATGCCAAATACTCCAGCACTTGTTGGAGAAGGTATGTCAGCTCTTTGTAAAAATGCAAATGTAACTGATGAAGAATTGAATATGATTAAAGCTCTATTTGAATCATTTGGAGAAGCAGAAATAGTAGCAGAATATTTAATGGATACGGTTACAGGTATTAGCGGTTCTTCTCCTGCATATGTATTTATGTTTATAGAAGCTATTGCAGACGCAGCAGTACTAGCTGGTATGCCAAGACAGCAAGCTTATAAATTTGCATCTCAAGCCGTTATGGGCTCTGCTAAGATGGTTCTTGAAACTGGAAAACATCCAGGTGAATTAAAAGATATGGTTTGTTCTCCAGCAGGAACTACTATAGAAGCAGTTAGAGTGTTAGAAGAAGAAGGATTTAGATCAGCAGTTATAAAATCTATTGTTGCTTGTGTAGATAAATCTAAAGATATGAGCAAATAATTGATTTTAGATATATACGTTTTTTCGCATTAGCTTGAAGCAATAGAAATTTGCCTAGACGAAAATGAAAATGTTAGTCTAAATTAGTTAGAAGAATACAGCTTTTTTATAAATTTTATAACTTTAAAATAAAAACGGTATAGCACTTAATTATGCTATACCGTTAATTATTCCAAAAAATTTTCTTATGAATCTATCCTTTAGAAGATAATACCATAATTTATTTACTTTTAAATATAAGATATCTATATATTAATGTATACTACTTTTTTTGTTATCATCTTCATCTATTGAGCAAGAATTAGAACCTGGACATCCAGAGCAACCAGAACATCCACTACAGCTACTTCCATTTTTTGTAGATTTAAATTTATTAAACAAAATTAAAAATGCAAGAACTATGATTATTCCACCAACTAAAGCTTCCATTATTGAATTTCCCATAAATAGTACTCCACCAATGCTTTTAACTATAAAAGCCATTATCCATGCTAATATAAATTGATATGCAAATGATGCAAACATCATCTTATTGCCATATTCTTTTTTCATAGTTGCAAGAGCAGCTATACATGGAGTATATAGAGCTGTAAATATTAAGAATGTATATGCAGTAACGCCATTAAATATTGTTGGCAATACAACAGTCAAATTACCATATAGTATATTCAAAGAGTTTACCACGATTTCTTTTGCTCCAAGACCACTTAAGATAGCAACTGAAGTTCTCCAGTCATCAAAACCAAGAGGTTTAAATATAGGAGATATAATATGCCCTATAGTAGCTAAAAAGCTTACATTTATATCTTCTGTAAATCCAAATACATTAAATGAAGAAAGTCCCCAAATAACAACTGACATTGCAAACATTACAGTAACAACTCTTATTAAAAATCCTTTTGATTTATTCCAAGTATTTTTAATAAGTGCATCTATAGTAGGTATTCTATATTCTGGTAACTCTAATATAAATGGTTCAGCTTCTGTCTTAAAAGCTGTTTTATTTAAAAATAGTGCAACCACAATTGCCATAACTATACCAACTAAGTATAATGATGTAGTTACTAAAGCAGCATTGTGTGGGAAAAATATAGCTACAAATAATGCATATATAGGTAGCTTTGCTCCACAAGTCATAAGTGGTGCAATAAGAGCTGTAACTCTTCTGTCTTTTTCACTTTCTAGTGTTCTAGTTGCCATTATAGCAGGAGAAGAACATCCCATACCCATAACTATAGGTATAAAAGCTTTACCAGATAGACCAACCTTTCTCATAACCTTATCCATCAAAAATGCTGTTCTTGACATATATCCACTATCTTCAAATAGAGATATACCAAAGAATAATGTAAATATTAAAGGGAAGAATGGTAAAGTACCACCAACACCTCCAATTATACCATCAACAATAAGTGATTTAAACCATGGACTAGAGTTAGCTAACATATCACTAACAGGTGTAGAGATATAAGCCTCTATAAGGCCTGCAAAGCCTTCTTGAAGTGGACCTCCAACCCAATCAAAGGTGAACTTAAATAAAAGAAACAATACACCAATAAATATAGGATAGGCTAATATAGGATTTAAAACTATATTGTCTATTTTATCACTGATAGATTTTTTGTGTGTATATGTAGTCTTTGTACATCTTGATAAGATAGATTCCAACTTCTTATATGTTTCTGTTTCACTTCCAAAGTCTGTTCGATATTTAAATGATTTTTTAGTAGCATCTTTAATTTCTGCTTCTATTTTTTCTACGCCATCTTTCTTTTTTGCGATGATTGGAACAACGATTACTCCAAGTTCTTCACTTAATTTTTTATCGTCTATATTAACACCTTTAGATTCTGCAATATCTAACATGTTAAGCAGTATAACTATAGGTTTATTAAATTGCATAAGTTGAGTTGTTAAGTAGAGATTTCTAGATAAGTTAGAAGCATCTACTACATTTACTATTACATCAACATCTTCATTTTCTAAATATGACTTAGAAACCTTTTCTTCATTTGAGAAAGTATCCATTGCATATATACCAGGTAAATCTACAACCTTTATTTCTTTCCCAATAAATCCTTCTTTTTTTTCAATAGTAACACCAGGCCAGTTACCAACATACTGATTTGATCCTGTAAGCAGGTTAAAAACAGTAGTCTTACCAACATTCGGGTTTCCTAATAATGCTACATTAATCACGGGTAGCTCCTCCTCTATTATTGTAAAGAAATATTTTTAGCATCAGATTTTCTAATAGCTAGGTCAAATCCTCTAAATCTAATTATAATTGGGTCTCCAAATGGGGCAACCTTTTTAACTTCTATTTCAGTACTATTTATACATCCAAGTGCAAGTAATCTTTTAGATAATTTAATATCTCCATCTATATTATTAATAAGTCCTTTTTCTCCTATTTTCAAATCGTAAACAGTCATTATTAACACCTCCTAATGAAATTCATTATCATTAAAATTGTAACAAGTATGATACAAAAAGTCAAGGATTATAGGGGGAATTACAAGTTCAAATTACTGATATTTATTTTAAATATATTATAGAATATTTTAGTCTAAATTAGGTGTTTTTATATATTTTGTATTATAATGTAATATGATATATAAAATTTGGAGGAGTTAACTTAATGAAAACTAGAAAAATGACATTTTTAGGTCTTATGATAGGATACAGTCTAGCCTTATATGTGTTAGAGACATATATACCAAATCCTCTTATAGTTATATTTCCAGGAGCAAAATTGGGTTTGAGTAATATTATAACTTTAATTTCATTAATGTTGTTAGGTGTCAGAGATACTGTTATAATTGTTACTATCAGGGTAATTTTGTCATCAATATTTGCAGGTCCTCTATCTTATCTTTTATTTAGCATAGGAGGAGCTTATTTGAGCCTTTTATTTATGTATTTAGCAAGTAAAATAAAGGGATTATCAATGATAGGAATAAGTATTTTAGGGGCAATAGGGCATAATATAGGTCAATTAATAGTTGCAAGTTTAATAATAGAAAATATACTTGCTATAGGATACTTGCCATTTATGTTAATGGCATCATTAGTAACGGGTATGTTTGTAGGATTAGTATCTAGGTATACAGTACCCAAATTAAAGCATTTTTATAGTAAGTTTTATTGACATAATATTGACAAAATATAATATTGTTTGATAAAATGTATATAAAAATATACAAATTTGTAATAGTGGTGATTATTATGGCGAACAATGAATTAGAAACGTTAAAAAATGAAATTGAAGCAGTTAGGGAAGAGATAAATACATACATAGAATATCCAGAAATATTTCAAGAAGAGCTCGTAGAATCAAGTAAGAAAATAGATATATTAATAAATAAATACATGTACTTAAGCAAATAGCCCACGGTTGTGGGTTTTTTTGTATTAAAAATTAACAGATATTACTATTTCTCATATCTTAATAATAATATTAAGATATAAGATATTATCTCTGATATAGAAATTATCTGTATGATATGATGTGTGATGTGGAAGTTATTTATATGATATAAATTATAATTGGGTCGGGAGGTTTTATATTATGGGCGATATAGGAACTAAGGAGATAGCAATAAGATTATTATTAGCATTAGTTATAGGAGGCATAATAGGGCTAGAGAGAGAAAAGATAAGGCAGTTTGCAGGATTTAGAACACATATATTAATAGCAATAGGTTCTTGTATTACTTCAATAACTTCAATCCAGTTATTGTCTGACTATAGTTTATATACAAATGCTGACCCAGCAAGAATGCCTGCTCAAGTACTGTCAGGAATTGGTTTTTTAGGTGCAGGAGCAATTCTAAAGAACAAAGGTGGAGTGAAGGGGCTTACTACAGCCGCAGGTATGTGGGCAACTGCATGTATTGGTATAGCAGTTGGTTATGGTTATTATGAGCTAGCAATTTTGGGATGGTTGTTTGTAATGATAGCATTATTTGTGCTTAGGATACTAAATACGTTTCTATTTAGCCAAGAAAAAAATGTATTGATATTAAGAATAAATAATTTAGATTCAATACCTTTTTTATATGATAAATTTGAAAAAAATCAACTTATTGTAAGGAATATGGAAATAGAATGTCGTAGCGAAGAATATTGGAAAGTTAACTTTTTTATATCTTATGATAAGAGAATACACTTACATGATGTTATGAAAGAAATAAATATGATAGAAGGAGTAATAAATGTAGATTATTTGGACTAAAATATATACAATATATTTTGTAAAGCAAATAAAATATAAAAATGAATTAAAATAGAGGTGTATAATATGGGAACTGATAGAAGTACAATAGAAGAAAAATACAAATGGAAAATAGATAAGATGTACTCTACTAAAGAAGACATTGAAAAAGACATAAGTAAAGTAAAAAATCTTATTCAAGAAGTAAAAGAATACAAAGGTAAACTTTCTGAGAGTAAAGAAAATTTATACAAAGTATTAAGTATCTCTGAAAATGCATCTAGAATCATCCAAAATCTATATGTATATACTCACATGAAACAACATGAAGATACTAGAATCAATGATAATCAAGGAAGAGCCACTAAGACAGAAATGCTATCAACTGATTTAGGAGTGGCTACTTCTTATATAGTTCCAGAAATACTGTCTATAGAAGAAGACAGATTAAATGAATATTTAAAGGATGAGAAGTTATCATTTTATACCAAATATATAAAAGATATATTGAGAGATAAACCTCATACTTTGAGTGAAAGAGAAGAGGAAATACTTGCAGCTACATCTGAATTATCAACAGTTCCAGAAAGTGTATATGATATGTTAGCATATGCAGATATGGAATTTCCTGAGATAGAAGATGAAAAAGGTAATAAGGTTAAACTTTCTCATTCAAACTATTCTTTATTTATAAAAAGTAAAAATGGAAGAGTTAGGAAAGAAGCCTTTGAAGGAGAATTTTCTACTTATGGAAAATATAAAAATACATTTGCTTCAACACTTTATGGTGGAATAAAGTCAGAGATATTTTATGCAAAAACTAGAAAATATAATTCAGCAATAGAAGCATCTCTATTTTCAGATGATGTAAGCTTAGATGTTTATAATAACCTTATATCAGCAATAGATGAAAGTCTTCCTATTTTGAATAAGTATGTTGAACTTAAAAAGAAGTTCTTAGGATTAAATGAAATACACATGTATGACTTATATGTTCCTCTAACTGATAAATTTGATATGGATATACCTTATGAGAAAGCGCAGAGTATTATATTAGAAGCACTTAATCCTCTAGGCGAAGAATACTTAAAAGTTATAAAAAATGCATTTGAAGAAGGTTGGATTGATGTATATGATAATGAAGGTAAAAAAGGAGGAGCTTACTCTTGGGGAAGCTATGATTCGCATCCTTATATACTAATGAGTTATAAAAATGACCTTAATTCTCTATTTACATTAATTCATGAATTAGGTCACTCTGTTCATAGCCATTATTCGAGAACAAGTCAGCCATTTTTATATTCAGATTATAAAATATTTGTTGCAGAAGTTGCATCTACATTAAATGAATTACTTCTTATAAATTATTTATTAGAAAATTCCAAGTCTAAAGATGAAACTATATATCTATTAAATTATTATTTAGAGCAATTTAGGACTACAGTTCATAGACAAACTATGTTTGCTGAATTTGAAAAAATTGTACATGAAAGAGTAGAAAGTGGAGAGCCTCTTACTGCTGATGAATTTACTGATATATACTATAAATTAAATGAGAAGTATTATGGAAAATCTGCAATAGTAGATGAGCAAATAGGGATAGAGTGGGCAAGAATTCCACATTTTTATTCAAATTTCTATGTGTATAAGTATGCTACAGGATTTTCTGCTGCAAGTGCGTTAAGTCAACAGATACTTTCGGAAGATAGTACTGCTGTAGATAGATATATAAACTTCTTAAAAAGTGGAGGGTCAGAGTATCCTTTAGAACAATTGAAATCTGCTGGTGTAGACATGACGAAAAAACAATCTATAGAAGAAGCTTTAAATGTGTTTGCCAGTTTAGTTAATAAACTAGAAAAAGAATTATAAAATATGATAAATTAATAGATTAGATAAAAAAATATGAGAATATTATACGATGTATTATACTAGTATTGATTGAAGATTACTTAAAAAAATTAATCTAATTTTAAATATACTATATAAAATTAAATCTTTACATGCATTTAACAATATTTACATTTACTTAACCTCGCTCTAATATTCACTTAACAAAAAATATGTATTATTAAAATATAGCAAATATGAAAACAAAAAAATTAAAATATAAGCGGGGGTAAGTAAAATGTTCAAAAAGAAAATAGGAGTTCTTTTAGCTAGTACAATATTGGTTGGAGTCTTAGCAGTGGGATGTGGTTCTGACTCTGGAGGTTCAGGAGACTCAAGTAAAGTTTCTGTTTCAGGTTCAACTTCAATAGGTCCTCTTATGGAAACTATCGGAGAGAAGTTTCAGGAAAAAAATCAAGGTGTTAGTGTAGAAGTACAACAAATTGGTTCTTCTGGAGGTATAAAAAATGCAATAGAAGGAACATCTGAAATAGGTATGAGTTCAAGAGATTTAAAGGATGAAGAAAAAAGTGCTGGATTAAAGGAAACTAAGATAGCAATAGATGGGATAGCATTAATAACTAATAAGGACAACCCAGTAAAAAATCTTACAATGGACCAAATAAAAGGTATATACACAGGAAAGATAACTAACTGGAAAGAAGTTAACGGAAATGATGCACCAATAGTAATAGTATCAAGAGAAGAAGGTTCAGGAACTAGAGATGGATTCCAAGAAATTGTAGGATTCAAGTCAGAAGAATTAACTAAAGATGCACAAATAAGTGATGGTTCAGGAAATATAAAAACTACAGTTGAAGGAAATAAAAATGCTATAGGATATATATCATTTGGATATGTTGATGAGAAAGTAAATAGTTTAAAAGTAAATGATGTTGATGCAACTGATGCTAATGTAATAGCTAATAAATATCCAATATCAAGACCATTTATATTAGTTAATAAAGAAGATAACTTATCAGAAAAAGGTAAAGCTTTGATAGATTATATATTGAGTGATGAAGGACAAGCACTTGTCTCAGAAAAAGGATTCATTAAAGTTAATCAATAAGATAAAGTTAATCATTAAGATAAAAATTTAACATAAAAAATATATGATACCCTGCAAAGTGAGCTTATAAAAATGCTACTATAACTTGCAGGGTATTGTCTATTATTGATGATAGAAATATAAACATTTTTAAGTAAAAAATATATACAGTTAGTACATTATATTTAAAAAATATGTAAATATTGACAAGATAATATTACAATGTTAGAATAGAAAGGAAATTTATCAGGACAATTTAAACACGTTTAATGAAAATATTTTAGAAACTGAGAAGTATACCTTATTATTGGGCATCTAGAGGTATATGGAGTTAGTGGTGCAACCGGCTATGAATATAATTTTATATTGCATAGCTTTTTTTGTTTTAAATTTAACATAATTGATATAAAATTTGAAAATGATAAGTATTAATAACTTTACTTATATGTATAAATGGCTATATTTAGCCAAAGTAGCCCTTTGTTGGAAAAGGGATATTTTTAAAAAAATATAATGCAATTATAATGAAATGATAAAAACTTTATAATTAATTAAAATACATAATATAATTTTTTTATAACAATATATTTACTAAAATAATACAATTTATTTTATATTATAACCATATAAACCGTATAAATCAATACTCAAGCTGGCTAATGGACAAGTTTCTATAAATATCTTATCTTGATGATATATAATGACTTTAAGTTCCATTTTCCAACAATCGGAGACTTTGATTAGTATTTAATAATGAATGCTTAATATTTAAGACAATGTTCAAGAATTATTCAAAAATACTTAAGTTTTATAGTCTAGTTTGTAAAGATATTATAAAATAATAATATTAGTTAGATAAAAGGTAAAACATTATAATTTGTAATACTTATAACTTTAGATTATGATTAAAATATTTTTGAATGGAGTGGTGTAATGTATAACTTATTGGTTGTAGATGATGATATTGATATTTTAAACATAAATCAAATTTACTTTTCTAACATAGGTTTTAATGTATACACAGCAGAGACTGCCAAAAGTGCAATGAAGATAGTAGACAATATAGTTTTAGACTGTATAATACTAGATATTGCATTACCAGATTTAGATGGATATAAAATATGTAATGCTATAAAAGAAAAGGTTAACATACCTATAATATTTTTATCTAATTATGAACATGAAGAGGAAAGAGTTCAAGGTTTTTTATCTGGAGGAGACGATTACATAACAAAACCGTATAGCTTAAAAGAACTTGAACTTAGAATCTATGCTCGAATGAGGCAATATAAAAACATTACATCAGTTCCTAATGTATTAAAGTTTTCATCTTTAGTAATAAATGTAAATTCAAGAAAAGTAACATTTGATGAAAAGAGTATTGACTTAACCACCATGGAGTTTGAAATACTATTATTTTTAGCTGAAAATAAAGAACAAGTATTTTCAAAAATAGAGATATATAATCAAGTTTGGAAAATGCCTGATGTTGGAGACCAACATACTGTACAAGTTCATATTGCACAGATGAGGAAAAAAATTAATTCTTTAAGCAGAGAGCATCAATATATTCAAACCGTATGGGGAAAAGGATATAAGTTTGTACCATAAGCAAGATAATGTAAGCAATAAATAATTCTTGTTTTATCATTTAATATTACTACAAAAGAAAGAGATGTGGTTAATGCAATGAAAAAGTCTAATGTATTAAAAGGAACTCTCATTGTATTGATAGTCTCTCTGTTGGCAATAACAGGATTAAATTTTCTGTATAAATATGATAATAAATATACATATAAGTCTATTAGAGCGAGTGATGGAATTTTAACTATAGATGAGGATACCTTTTCTAAAAATAAACTTGTTTTTTTAATAGATGATTGGGAATTTTACAACCATAAGATATTTAAGCCAAAAGATTTTATAGAGAAACACATAAAACCAGAATACATTTTTATAGGACAATATCCAGATTTTTCTATGAGAAAAGAAAAACAGTCGCCATATGGAAATGCAACTTATCGCATGAGGATAAAAAATGAAGGTAAAGACAAAGTACTAAGCCTAGAACTTCCAGAAATTTTTTGTTCAAGTGAAGTTTGGATAAATGGTGAGATGGTCTCTAAATTGGGAGATATAGGTACAGAAAGATATAGACCTAAAATTAAAAATACAGTAGTAAGTTTTGTTGCAAAGAAAGATACAGAAATTATAATCAATGTGTCCAATTTCTCACATTATTATAGCGGTTTGTATTATCCATCTGCATTAGGAAAAACAAAAGATGTAAGTAATATGATATTTTATAGATTACTTTTTTATAGTATCATTTGTTTTACAACTATTGCAATAGCTATATTTTCTCTAGCTGTTTGGGCACTTTCAAAACAAAGCAAGCTATATTTATACTTTGGATGTATGTGTATTTTTTTTGCTATACATGTGTCATACCCTTTTATACATTTAATGGGGTTTCCTTTAGTGAATTTTACATATGCAGTTGAAGATTCATCATATTTTATAGCAGTTTTATGTATTATTTGTATAAATGGAAACATATCCAAAATTGAGAGAAATAAAGTATATAGATTTTTAATTTTACCATTAGGAATTACTATGTGTATCATATCCATTGTGATACCAGTTATTCTTCTTCCATATGATATATACTTTGTTAATATCTATGGAAAATTAATAGACATATATAAATACGTTGTATTTATTTATATATTGATGTCTTCAATAGTTTCAATTTATAAAAAAACATACTCTGAGCAATTAAGCTCCTATATTTTAGTTTCAGCAGACATAGTGTTTGGTGTCAGTATATTATTTGATGTAGTGACTAGTAATAGGTTTGAACCTATATTTACAGGATGGCAAACAGAATACTGTGGGTTTTTAATAGTTATTTTATTTTCTATTATGATGATAAATAGAAATAGAATAATAATAAAAGAAAATGAAAAACTCACACAAAATCTTGAGCATGAAGTTGAAGTAAGAACTAATGAACTTACAACACTATTAAATGAACGTAAAAAATTCTTGGCAGACGTAGCACATGATTTAAAGGCACCTGTTTCAGCTATACAGGCATTTATAGATTTAATAAAGGTTGGGAATATTCATGTAGATGAAGAGACAAAAACCTATCTTTATGCCATAAACCAAAAATCAAATGAAGTGCAAAATAGAGTACGTAGTTTACAAGAATTTACATCACAAGACAAAAAAATTGGCCTTAGTGAAAAAATATGCCTAAATGACTTTATTAAGGAGGTATATGAAAATAATTTACCAGATACACAAGCATGTGGTGTAAATTTTGAAGTTTATATATTAGATAAAAAAATATATGCAAAAGTAAATAAAGAAAGATTGGCTAGAGCATTTGAAAATTTAATTTACAATGCTTTAAGCTTTACTCCATTTGATGGGAAAATAATCTTGTCAGTGAATAAAGAAGATGGATTTGCAATTATTAAAATTTCTGATAATGGCAAAGGGATACCAGCAGAAAATATACCAAAGATATTTGACCGATTCTTTACAGAAAGGGACAATAGTACTTCAAAAGGCCAAGGTTTAGGATTATATATTGTTAAATCCATTATAAGAGAACATGATGGAGAGATTTTTGTAGATTCAGAGTTGGGAAAAGGAACTGTTTTTACAATAAAATTAAGTTTATGTTTTTTATAATAAATGGTTATTTAATATAAAAGAATAATGATATTTAGGAGTGATTATAATGCAAACTAAGATATTAATAATAGATGGAGACAAGAATAATTGCCAGGAATTAAAAAATTTCTTGGAGCAAAAAGGAATAAATGTAGATTTGGCGTATAACTGTGAAGAAGCTATTGGAAAAATATTTAGCAATAAATACGATTTGATATTTTTAGAAATAATCTTAACTGATGGTGATGGATGGACTTTATGCAAAAAGATTAGAAATGTAACTACGTGCCCGATTGTTTATATGACTTATATAAATGAAGACCAAAGTATTTTAAATGCTTTAAATTCTGGTGGTGATGATTATTTAATTAAACCTTTAAATTTAGAAATACTATATGCAAAGGTAAAAGCAATTTTAAGAAGAGTAAATTCATACATAAATAACAATGAAAGTAATACAAGATTAGAAGAATACAATAGAACAAGTGGAGTAATAAAATTAGAAGATAAAATAATAAAATTAACTCCAACAGAAAATAAGTTGTTGAACTATTTTATAGAGAATCCGGAAAAGACCTTAACTACTAAAGAGATATATGAACATGTATGGTTAAATGATTATCTAGAGGATAATTATAGTGTAGTAGTTGCAGTAAATGGACTGAGAAAGAAAATAGAGAAAGATTACAAAAATCCTCAAAAAATCATAACAATAAGAGGAGCAGGATATTACTTTAATAAGGAATAATAAATACGTATAAACAAACATAAATAAGTGTTAAAACGTGCAGTTTTAGCGATATTTAAAATAAGTTATTATAAAATAACTGACTGACATTTAACTGACAAAACCTATTTTTTTAGGTTTAACTGACATTTAACTGACAGTCAGTTTTCATTATTTAAATAGAAGTTTACTTAGATTATCAGAAGCTTCTTTGTCCATTTCCTCTAAAACATGAGAATATCTATTCATAGTTATTTTTATATCTGTATGACCTAATCTTTCAGAAACCACTTTCATGTTAGTACCCCCCAACAAAAGCAAACTTGCATTTGTATGTCTCAAATCATGTACTCTAATATTTCTTAAATTATTTCTTTTAATAAAGTTATGAAAAGTTTTACTTAATGTTGCTGGTATCCATGGATTTAAATTTGTATTTAAACACACTAAATTATTTTCATTTTCAAGTGTGCCTTGCAATTTCATTTTGTTCTGTTTTAATTTTTCTATTTTTAATTTTTCAATTAATTCCTTTGGAGCTGATAAAGTTCTTTTTGATTTTGCAGTTTTTGGTTCTTTAAAAGTTATTTTACTATTTGCATATATGAGAATTTGATTAATATTTATTATACTATTATCTAAATCAACATCAGACCATCTAAGACCAGCTACCTCTCCGATTCTTAAACCTAACAGCAACATTAAGAGAATGGGTATCTCTATCAAACTATCTTTCAACTTCTCTATTAACAACAGTGTTTCTTCTCTATTATATATTTCAATTTCAGATGTAACGTTTTGAGCTGGTAATTTTACAAAATCGCAAGGATTTTCAGATATTTCTTTTAGTCTATAAGACTCTTTTAAAACAGAAGATAGAAAATTATATCTAACTTTTGCGGTTGTTGAGGCAGAACCGTCAAAATTTTTATTTATAAAGATTTGAAGAAGGCTAGGGTTTACATCTATCAAGATTGTATCTTTAAAAAAAGGCTCTATATAATTTTTAACCCACGATTTTCTATTTACAGTTGTATAAGGAGACCATTTTTTTTCATTTGACATTATGTATTTATAACACCTCTCTACAAGAGTTGTCTTGCTTGGAGCAATAAACTTATTATTGTTTATAGTTGACTTTATTTCAATTAAATGTTTTTCAGCATCCTTTTTCTTTTCATAGCTTCCATAACTTTTTTGTTTTATCTTACCAGTTGTTTCTTCTATGTACTCCACATATACATAGAATTTCCCCCCTCTTTTTCTTATAAAAGCTGATTTGATGTTCATATGTACACTCCCTTTATAAGTTTTTATATAAAAGAGCAGTTATACTGCTCTAATTATATCTAATGAATATTAAGATGTTTTTTCAAAGCTTCTTGAAGTATTTGAGAAAAATTAACCTTATGTTTCTCAGCTTCTCTGTTAAGCCATTGCGGAATAGTAAGAGTCTTTTTAACAGAGTAATTTTCTATAGCTTTTCTGTGAATCGGCATATATATTTCTATCAAAGTAGGTATTTGATTTTTCTCTAAGTTTAATTTATCTATAGTTGTTGCACTTGGTATTGTATCGTTATCTTCTTCCATACCATACAGATGTAGTCCTAGAGCTTCTTTAGCCATTTTTAAGGCTTCTTCTGTTGTATCTCCACATGTAAAACAACCTGGTAAATCGGGAAATTCTACAGAAATACCATCTTCATCATAGCTAAATATAGCTGGATATACATATATATCTTTTTTCATTTTATCAACTCCTTAAAGTTTTTGTAAGGAGAGAGGGATTAACTAATATTAATCCCTGCTTGTTTAAATTGTGTTGGTGACCACCAACACAATTTACTTCATACCATCCATCTGCATTGAGTATTTTTAAAATTTCTCTTGAAGAATAAGATTTCATACTCCCTCCTTACAATCATATTATAACACGTATTTAGATACGTGTAAATAGAGGAAGGTAAATTAAAATATAAATTTAAACATGAAATTAATAAAAAACAATACTATAGAATAATATTTTAAATCGACATATACTTTTAATAAAAAATATAAAATAATAATACATTATAAAAAAAATTATATAAATAAGGAAATATAAAAAAATATAATAAAAAACACGATTATTAATACATACAAAATGGAAAAAACTTCCAAGTCTCTACAAAATTCGATTTTTTTATTACAATTACGGTTTTTTTATTGCATTAACAAATCAAAAGTATTATTATGTAAGTAAGATAATTATCAAAGACAATTCTGAATAGTCTAAAAACATTTCTAGAAATGAAAATACATAATCATATGATTTTATTAAAATTTGTTGGGAAATTTTAACTAAAAATAAGAACGTAAGTTCTTGCGATAGGGGGAAAGTATGTGGAAAAATCAAAAAGAATACTAATCGATACAGGGGATGCATTAAACGAAATAAAAACAATTAGTGATGAGAAATTTGAAAAATACATAGAGTTGCTAAAAGAATATTGTAAACAAGAAAATAAAAAAGAAAGGGAGTGATTTTCTCCTCTTTCTTATTTTTTCTCATTAATTTCTTCTTCAAGGAAAACTTTTGCTATTTTGAACATTTTTTCTTGTGATGCAGGACTTAGCTCACTAATCATTTTTAAAGCTTCTTTTATGTCACCAGAAAAATTTAGATTTTCAATTAGTTCCAATTCACTAAGATTGTCTACATTTTTTACATTGACCTTTCCAAGTAAGTAATCTGTAGATACATCAAAAAAATCTGATAGTTTTAAAATTATATCATGAGGAGGAAATCTTTCTTCTTTCTCGTAAAAAGAAATCATCTTAGGTGTAAGCCCTAAAAAAGTTGCAAGTTCTTTTTGAGTAATATCTTTTTCTTTTCTTAATTCTTTTATTCTATATCCAATCATGTTATTTAGCCACCTTTTATATTTATATTGAACTATTAGTTCTTAATTAACAATTATAGCTCATTTTTTTTAAAAAAGCTATTGACAATGTACTAATAGTACTGTACTATTAGTACATAAGAAAAAATAAAAGAAGGTGAAAAAATGAATAAACTAAAAGATTTTAGAATACAAAAAGGATTAAGCAGGAATCAATTGGGAGCTGAATTAGGACTTACAAGTAGGTATATAGCTTTCTTAGAGAATGGCGAAAGAGTACCGTCTCTAAATACAGCTGTAAAAATAGCAGCTTATTTCAATACTTCAATAGAATATATTTTTTTGAAAAGTAACTGTACTAAAAGTACATTAAGAGAAAAAGGAGTTGAAAAATATGAATAACTTACAAGTAATAGAAAGAAATAACGAAAGAGTTTTAACTACACAGCAATTAGCAGATGTTTATGAAACCGATGTAAACAATATACAAACTAACTTCAATAGAAACAAAGAGAGATTCAAAGAGAATGTACACTATTTTTTATTACAAGGCGATTATTTGAAAGAATTTAAGAACCAACCTACTAATAGTCAGTTGGTTTCAAAACATTCTAGTCAATTATACCTTTGGACTGAAAGAGGAGCAAACAGACACTGCAAAATATTGGATACTGACAAAGCTTGGGAGCAGTTTGATAACTTAGAAGAGTCTTACTTTAACAAAAAGAAAGATACCTTAATTACAAATCAATTAAGTCCGGAATTACAAATGTTTAAACAAATATTTGATACTGTAGCAAAACAAGAAATAGAGCAAAAGCAAATAAAACAAGAGATAACAGAAACTAAACAAGAAATACAAAGTATAAAAGATGTAGTTTCATTAGACTCAACTAGTTGGAGAACAGATACACATCAACTAATCGCAAGAATAGCAAAAAAACAAGGTGGTTTTGAACATATAAATATGCTTAGAACAGAAAGTTATGAATTATTAAATAAGAGATTTGGAGTTGATTTGCATAGAAGATTAATCAATAAAAGAAGAAAGATGGCAGAAGAAGGGGTATCTGAATCTAAAAGAGAGAAAGTGAATAATTTAGATGTAATACAAGATGATAAAAAACTCATAGAGGGTTACGTATCTATTATAAAAGATATGGCTCTAAAATATGGAATATCAGATTTAAGCAAGAATTAGGTTAAATCATGACAGCACCTTGAAAACTAAATACAGAATATTCAAATTATATAAAGGAGGCTTGAAAATGAATGTAGCATTACAATTCATAGATACAAAAGACTTAGTGCAAGAGCTAATGCGAAGAGATGATACAACAGACATCATCAAGATGTTTTTAGATAGAGAAGGAATTAAAAGAATGGAGTTAATGACTATAGAAGAATTTTGTGATTACTTAAAAGTATCTGATGTAACAGCTAGAAATATGGCAAGAGAAACTATGAAAACAAAGGATTTTATTGTTTTTAAAATGGGAAGAAAATACATGATTGATAGAATATCATTCGAAGAATTTATTATGAAAAATGCAATGAAAGATAAAGATGTATTAAAAAAGAGAAAGGGGGTGATTTAGTTGAGTGTAAAGGTGCTAATAGCTTATGTACAGTTCTGTAAGCAATATAATAAGAAAGCAAGTTTTGACGGTCTTAGAAAATACAACGAGGGGATAACATCATGAAAATAATCTATAAAAACAAAGTTTATAAGGTAGAGAAAAACAAAGAGTTGTATAAGATTACATACTATGATGAGCAGAAAAGTAACAAGAAGTTTAATAGAGATAAGAAAGTTAAAAGAAGTGCATTAACAAGAGATATAGATTTAGTTAACTTGTATTTACCAGCATATTTAAAAATAAAATGAGTTTAATCTATAAGTAATTAAAGAGAAAGGTGATTAGATGCAAATAGAACAAACAACAATACGCCTGCCTAGAGAACTTAAAGACAAGCTTCTAAAACAGGCAAAAGTTAAAGGATATACATTAAAAGATATGATAGTTTTTATTCTAAAGGATTATCTTCAAAATATTTCTCAAGAATAAATTCAATTTCTCTACCTATAGAACGTTTATCTTTTTGTGCAAGTTGTTCAATTTTCTCAAAAAGAAGTTTATTAATCCTTAGTGTAAATCTCTTATCTTCTTCACGAGTATAAATATCTTTATTAGACATATTTTATCATTCCTTACATTAAATTTGACGTCTTTATGACACTTTAATAATAAAATAATATAAAAGAAAAGTCAACAAAAATGTTTGACGTCAAATATATGACGTGGTATTATTAAAACAAGAAGGGAGTTGACGTCAAATATATGACAAATGAAAGAGTTAGATTTACATTTAGATTACCAGCACCATTGCTTGAAAAAATGAAAGATAGAGCATCAATAGAAGGTAGTTCCATGAATTCGCTTATATTACACATACTTTGGGATTACATAAAAGAAATAGAAAATAAGGAGGTTGAATAATGGTTGGATTAGCAAAAAAATTTGATTTACAAACAATTAAAGTAGGGAATGCAGTAAAAGTAAATTGTAAAAGATTTAAGTTTGAAATTAACTGCATTGTAGTAGTAGCAACAGAAAATGAGTTAAATTTAGCATACTATGACAAAGAAAGAGGTTGCATGGAGTATCAAGCATTAACAACAGAAGATATTAAAGATAATGATTATGAAGTTGAAAATTTAAACTAGGAGGCTTTGTTATGGAAAGTTTAAAAAAAGTAAAAAAAATGGTGCAAAACCAATTAGATTTAGCTGAATTAGAGATAAGCAAAAATAATGAGCTTTATGAGGAACTTAGAAATAAGGATAGAGATTTAATAGATGATATGCACATGAGAGATTATCTAAGAGAAATAGTTGCATGGCAAAGAGTAAAGTATGCTGTTGAAAATATTCTAGGCGGTATAAATACAGAGATTGAAACAAAAGAACATAAGGAAAGCGAGGATTACAAGAGATTTGAATTGTTTTTAGAAGAGATTGAAAGAGATAGACCTATAGATGTTCAGATATAAGAAAAGAGCCTAGGTTGAGGCTCTAATCAAAAAACAAAAAATAAATTTAATAATTATATATTATAGCATAAGGGGGAAGAAATGAAAACAAGAAATGAGATAATTAAAGATTTAGAAGATAGATTATTTTTATTAAAGTTTACTAGATTTGAAGGAATTGAAGCAGAGCAAGCTTTAGGAAGTATTGCAGGATTAGAATATTGTATAAAAAGGCATAAAGAAAATTGGACAATAGAGCAGTTTAAAAAAGATTTAGAAGAACAAAAATCAGATGGATTATATGGAGATTATATAGATGGATGGGAAGGAGTTTTAAAAAGAAACATAAGAGACATGGAGCGTGATGGAATTGGAAGTAAATAATATCTATATTAAGTTAATGGATGTAAGAGTCAAATTCAGCAAGTTAAATCTAAAGAAAAGTGGAGAGAATAAGTTCGCTAACTTCAAGTATTTTGAATTAGCAGACTTCTTACCACAAGCAACAGACTTATTAGAAAAAGCTCAATTATGCCCTATAGTGACCTTTACAAATGACTACGCAACACTAACATTAATAAATGGAGAAAACCCCACAGAACAGATTGTATTCACTTCTCCAATGAGGGACTTGCAACTTAAAGGTTCTAATGAATTACAAGCACTAGGAGGGATAGAAACCTATCAGACTAGATATTTATACATTCAGTTACTTAACATAACTGAGAATGATAGTTTTGACGCAGTAAGTGGAAAAGAAACAGCTAAGAATAATTATAATAAGAATGCTCAAGAAAATAAAAGTACTAATAATAAAACTTTGACAGATAAACAATTAAGCAGAGTATATGCAATAGCTAATAGCGCAGGTGTTGGCAAAGATGAGTTAAAGGATAAAGTATTTAAACGATACGGAAAGGAAATAAGGGATTTAACTAAAGAAGAATATGACTCAATATGCAATGCTTATGAAAATAAGAAGCAATAAAGGTAGGTGATATTGTGGGAATTATAAGAGTGAGTAAGGATAAAGATAATCCATACGTAATACTTAATAAAACTTGTTTGGAAGATGAAAAGTTAAGTTGGCAAGCAAAAGGATTGCACACATACTTAATAAGTAAGCCTGACGATTGGAAGATTTATATAGCTGATTTAAAAAACAGGAGTAAAAATGGGAGAGATTCAACAGCTAACATTCTAAGAGAACTTATAAAGGCTGGATATATTACAAGAACAGCTTGTAGAAATAATGAAACTAATGAAATGCTAGGTGGGCATGATTATGAAGTTTATGAAATACCACTTGAGCACCCACAAGAATTAAAATCTCGAAAAACTGATTCTCCGGAAACCGGAAAACCCGATATACGGGAAATCCGATATACGGAAAACCCGTCACTACTAAATAATGAACTTAAACTAAGTAATGAATTTAAACTAAGTAATATTACTACTACTATTGATAAGCTTCCTAACTCACAACAGGATACTTACATAAAGATAAAAAAATACTATGAAACTTATATAGGTTTAATTACACCTAATAATTTCATAGAACTAACAAGTTATTTAGATGACGGAATGGAAGCTGAGGTTATCATAAGAGCTGTTGATGAAGCTGTAGGCAGTGGAGTTAAGAATTATAAGTATATCAAAACAATATTAAATAACTGGATAGAAGCAGGTGTAAAAACTAGTTTAGAACTTACAGAGTATCAAAATGAATTTGAGAGGAAGAAAAAGAGTAAACAGGAAAAGAAACAGTCTAGTAATAAGGTTGTTAATGCTCCTAGTAAAATTAAAAAAACTAACTTTCATAATTTTGATGAAACATTTACTAAGTATACAAGTGATGAGCTAGACGACATTATTAAGAAAAGTCAGAAGGAAAAATTTAAATAAAATTAAACTTCTAGGAAGTAAATACTATATTATCACTTCCTAGAAAGGGGAGGTATAAAATGGCAAGAATATATGCACAGAAATGTGGGAGTTTAGATATTCAAGATAGATTAGAATTATTGAAATTACTTGGTAAGGCTGGATATACAGTAAGAATAGGTAAGGAGAAACAAAATAGTAAGACAACTTATACTTATTTTGTTGAGTATACAGAAGAGCAGGAAGAAAAATAAAAAGGGGGGCTATTAAAATGAATACAATAACTTTAGTTGGGAGATTGGCTGCAGATGCTGAGCTGAAATATCTTCCAAACTCGGGTACACCTAAAATTTTATTTAGGGTAGCGGTAGATAGAAAATACAAAGATAGAGAAGGAAAAAAGAAAGTTGATTTTATACCTTGTGAACAGTTAGGAAAACATGTGGAAAATCTTGTACAGTATCTTACAAAAGGTAAACAGATATACGCTTTTGGAGAATTAAATATAGATAATTACAAAGATGAAAATGGTTGCTGGAAATCTATTACTAAGGTTAATGTAAATGCTTTAGAACTACTTTCTAGTAAAAATGATAATAATGCTAAACAAGAATATGTACCACCAGGATTAGACCCTCAAGGTTTTCAAGCAATAGATGATGACGATATACCTTTTTAATTAAGTTAAATAGTCTAGGGAGTAATTATACAATATTACTTCCTAGAGGTTAAAAAATATTGGAGGTCTAAAAGTGAAATATGAATGCGAGAAAGCTTTCTTGGAATGCGATAAGGGAAGTTTTGAGATAAATGATACAAGAACTGAAGAAGTAACGTTCGAGAGTGCAGAAATAGACAATCCGTTTGAGCGAGTAAAATATGAAGGGACTTTTGAAATAGTATCTGGATGGGAGTATCTACAAAGAGAAATGTTGTGGCTTAAGATATTGCATTTATCAGCAGGTGTAGCAAAATCAATGAGATATAAAATTTTAGGTATTTTAAAATAAGGGAGAGATTTAACATGGCTAAAGTTTGGATGGATGCAGGAGAAAACTTGAATAAAATATATGATTTAGAGGATATGTTTATAGATAATTTAGCTCAAAACATGCAAATTAGAATAGATGAAGTTGAAAATAAGTCAAAACGTAAAGGCATAAAACTTAAAAACATGAAAACTGGAGAAGTAAAAACATTTAAGAGTAGAAAAGAAGCTTCTGTGTATTTAAATACAGCTCAAAGTTATATAACTCTTTTGTTAAAAAATAATAAAATTTATAAAAAAATATGGAAGCTAGAGGATGTTAAGGGGGTAAATTAATTTGAATAGTAAAGAAGAAATAAATAGATTAGTTGAAGAAAATATAAATCTTGTACATTATTATATAAATAGAAATTTTAAAAGATTCTTATTGAAATATCCATATTTGAGAGAAGATTTATTTCAAGAAGGATGTATTGGGATTTTTGAAGCAGCTAAAGTTTATGATTCAGAAAAAGGGAAATTTACAACAATAGCATGTAAATGTATACATAATAGTTTGTATAAGTTTGCAAGTAGATATGCCAGAAAGCATTATAAAGAAAACATTGTTAGCTTAGAACAAACTATATATGAGAGCAGTGATAATAATGACATAACATTAAAAGATAACATTGCAATAAAAGACAAAAACATAGGATTTGATTTAAATTACTATTTAAAAAAAGCTGAAACATCTAATATTAAAGATTTAAAATTTATAATCAGTATGTATATAGCAGGATATTCACAATTGGAATTAGGAAGTATACTTGGTATTTCCCAAGTTCAAGTGAGTAGAAGAATACAACAATATAGAAATATTCTTACTAAAGAAGGGGTCGTAAATGGTATTAGCAAATGTGGAGCAAGTAATTAAATTAGCTGAAAAGATATTAAATAAGAAAAAAGTGTTCTGTAAATAAAGCTATTGATATAGCTATAAAAATATTGAGTAGGTATGAATATGAGGGGATGATTAAATGAGTCTAATTAAATACAGAGGTTATGATTTTGAAAATGAGAAATGGATTTATTCAAATACTATAAAGTGGAGTGATGCAGTAGATTGTTTATTTATGCTAAAAGAGAATTGTGAATGGCAAAGAGTATCTAATGTTGGGGTATGCTCTGGAGAATGGGCTAGAAACAATCAAGAAATTTGTGAAGGGGATATATTGAAAGGATATGATAATTTCCATGACACAAGCCAATATGGAGTTGTAAAAAGGGATGTTGACAGTATTAAAATATACTTGGAATGGCATTATTTAAAGAAGTTTGAAGGAGAATGGATAGAGATTATAGATAAAACAGAAATATATCATAGTAGAGATTACAAAGTAGTTGGTAATGAATATGAGAATTTAGAGGAAATTAGAAAAGAGTTCTTAGAACGTAAGGAGAGTCTTGAGAATGAATGTCTTAGCTAGTGCGATATTAGTAATAGGAAGTTTTATAGCTGGTAGAGTTTATGAGTATAGATTGAACCTAAAAGAGTGTGAAAATTGCGATAATATGGGGGGATTTAAAAATGAGTAAAGTTATACAATGTGATTTTTGTAAGCAAATATTTGAAAAATATAATGGAGAATGTATTGAGCTATATAAAAAGGATTGTAGCAAAGGAGTACTTGGGATGGATAAACACATATGCCCAACTTGTTATGAAAAATTCATTAAAGGGAAAATAGAGAAAGTAGAAAATGCTAAAAGATTTAAGGATAAATTAATAGACTTTTTGTTTGAACATGAGATTTGTGACTGTTGTGCTTGTGATTGTATGTTTGTTTCTGATGACGAAAAAAAATGCAGGGCAGGAATTAGAGAATGGGTTGAAAATGAGGTGGAAGAGTAATGAACGAACTCATACAGTGCGATTTTTGTAAGAAGACAATTAATGTTGAGAAACAAAAATATTTTATTAATAAAGAGCAGGGTAATACAAGCTTACTTAGATATATAGACATACGCGTTTGTGAGGATTGTTGGAATCTTGGAATAAAAAACTATTGTAAAAATAAAGAAGGTGCTAAGAATGACTAATTTTGAAATGATAAAAAGTTTGGATGAGGACGGAATGGCTGATTTTCTTGGAAGTACTGATTGTATTTGCGAGTATTGTGTTTATGAAATTGAACATTGTGGCTATAAATGTTTTGATGGATGCAAAAAGTGGCTTGATATGGAGGTTGAAGAATAATGTGTGAAGAAGAATATGAACAATTAAAGTGCGAAAGAGAGGATATAATAAAAAAACTTGAGGAGTATAAACAATTAAAGCGTACAGAAGAAAATATAACGAAAAAAATTGAGAAATATGAAGAATTGAAACATAAAAAAGAGCATGCATTTAAGCAAAGTCAATTTCTTTATGCAGGAACACATGGAGATGGAGTAATAAAAATAGTTTTTTCTAATTTTACAGAAGGATATACAAATTTTAGCATACATGAAGAAGCGACAGAAGAAGAGTTCGAATTAGCAAGAAGAGCATTGCATGAAGTTCTTTGCAAACTTACAAGTAAATACATGAAAGATATGCAAAATATCTAATTAAAACAGTTTAGAGAGTTGCAAAATGTCTTTTAGTATGAATTATTGTTGAAGTGTTTTGTGACTCTTGAAAATGAAAATAAGGGGTGGAATTAAATTGCAGAAATATAAAATTAAATTTGAAGAAAAAGTAATTTTAGAACATGAAGTTATAGTTGAAATTCCAAACGAAATAAATATAAAAGATATTTGCTATTGTATAGAACATAAATGCCAAAGAATATATGATATAGCAGATTATATAAGAGAATTTAATGGGAGACAAATAGATTTTACAGAAGATACTTGTGGAGAGACTGAAATGGTGGTTGAATCATTTAGAAAATGCAAGGAGTGATTTTATGAAGCATATTGCAAGTTTTAGTGGAGGAAAAGATTCTGCTGCAATGCTCCTTCTAATATTAGAAAAAAAGCTTCCATTAGATGAGATTGTTTTTATAGACACAGGGTTAGAATTTAAAGAAATTTATGACATAATAGATGATTTTGAGAAAAGAATAAACTTTAAAATAACAAGAATTAAAGCAGAAAAAACCTTTGAAGAATACTTTTATACAGTAAATGAAAAAGGCAAGCGTAAGGGGCAGATATGGGGTTTTCCATACACTCTAGGGGCATGGTGTAATAGTAGATTAAAGATTGCTCCTGCTAATAAATATTTTAATAAATTAGGAGAGCATAAGAGGTACATTGGGATTGCTTATGATGAACCTAATAGATATAAAAGACTAGAAAAAAACTTTATAGCACCACTTTACAATGAGAAAATGACTGAAAAAGATTGCTTAAAGTATTTAGAAGAAAAAGGTTTTTACTATGAGATTCATCATAGATTTAAGCGAACTGGTTGCTACTTATGTCCTAAACAAAACTTACAAAGCCTTAGAACGCTAAGAAGATATTATCCAGATTTGTGGGGGGGGGATGCTTAAATTGGATAAGGATAGTCCAGTACCTTTTAAAGCTGATGGAACTACAGTACATGACTTAGAAAAGCGATTTAGAAATGAAGATATAGAAAATGAAAGACAGATAAGTTTCTTTCAAACAGAGAAGGTGAGCATATGACTAATAAAGATATGTGCAAGTCAAAGAATCTTGATGAAAGAGAAGTGTATAAGGAATTTGGGAAAGAGATTTGTGCTAGTTGTATAAATGATAAAGGAGATTGTGAAAGTAAAGATTGTGATACAGCACATAAAATATGGTTGAAGAAGGAAGCAGAAAATTATTTATAAAATTTGGAGGGAATAAAATGTTATTAGTTGAGAATAAAAATGATAGGTCTATTCTTGCAAAAGAATCACTTGAAAAATTAGGGGCTAAAAATGTAAAAATATACAACATGGATACTGGGAGTAATGTTATATATTCAGTAGAAAATGGCAAAGAACATTTAACTATATCAAATGAAAAAAGATTTCCTAATTGGAATGAAATTAAGTATGTTAGATACAAACTCATGAAACCAAATAAGACCATAGTACAAATACTACCACCAAAAGAAGAATATATAAATTTGCATGAAAATTGCTTTCATCTTTGGGAGATAGAAGATAATGCAGTTCCGACTAAGTAATTTATAAAAATAAAGTCAAAGTAAGTTTATGAATGAAACTAGAATGTTATAGACTTACTTTGACTTATAAAAAGGAGTGGTCAATATAGTTATTACAGAATTTAAAGTGACTTGGCAGACAACAAGAGCGTGGGAAAAAGGGAACGTATACAGCTCTATATTTACTGATTTAGAAGAAGCAAGAGCTTTTAAAAAAGATGAGGAAAATATAAAAGAAAATTATAATGTGAAGCTTTTAAGTAGAGCTATAGTCGAAATCGAAATAGATTAACTTTTAAAAGGGTGTGAGCTTATGATACATGAATTGCAAATATCTTCTAATACTTTTAAGGATGTAATTAAGAATAAAAAACAAATTGAAGTAGAGCATACATCAGATTTCAAAGCAGGAGATACAGTTATATTTCAAGCTTTTAGGGATGGAAAATTTACAGGAATTGAGGTAAATAAGGAAATTGAGTATTTTATTAAATTGGGAAATGGTTATGTGCAATTAGGAATAAAATAAAAAATAAATAAAAAATAAGGAGAAATAATGAAAGTTTTTCTTGTAATAGATGGAGAACCGGTTGGTAAAGAAAGACCTAGAATGAACTCTATAACTAAAAGGACCTATACACCTAATAAGACTAGAGATTATGAGGAGTTAATAAAATGGCTATATCAATCAAAAGTTAAACATTACTTTGAAGGTTATATAAAAATGACTTTAAGATGTTACTATTCTATAGCTAAAAGTAACAGTAAAAAGGTTAAGGAGCAGAAAAGAAATAATGTGTTAAGACCTAGCAAGAAACCCGATATTGATAATGTAGTCAAGGTTATAGCTGACTCACTCAATGAGATAGCTTATAAGGATGATACACAGATTGTTGAGGTTGTAGCTAGTAAATATTATAGTGATAAGCCAAGGGTTGAGGTTATATTAGAGGATATTATATAAAAAGAATCTAAATAAAAGTCACAAGAAAATTATTAATATATTCTATAAAAAATGATATTAAGATAATTAAACAGACCCATATAAATATATGTTTTTTGAGTGGATATGTCTTATTGAGTTTTTGGGCAGCAAATGCCAGTAAAAAATAAATACAAAGCTTTATTAAGAAAACTATTAAATTCCCCATAAATTCCTCCTAAGGTTAGATGATATAAGGTTAGGATACTATGAGATATTAATAATAACAATAGATTTTTCAGAACTGTAAATAAATTGAAATGAATTATTCAAAAAAGAAAAGGAGAGATAGATTATGAATGAAAATATAAATAAAGAAATAACAGTACTTGGAACTTTAGAAGTTGAGGGAATGAAGTTTCATGATATAGAGGGTGGATTTGGAGAACATAAGAAAGCAATGCTAGTAAAGGATATAGCTGAGATACATAAAAGAGAATTATTCAAAATTAATGAGCTGATTAACAATAATATAAAGAGATTTAAAACAAATATAGACATTATAGATTTAAAGGCTAATCCTTCAAAAGGATTAGGTTATGAAGATGTTGGATATAGTAAACAATCTTTTAATCAGTCAAGAAATATTTACTTGTTATCTGAAAGAGGTTATTCAAAACTACTTAAAATATTGGAGGATGATATAGCTTGGGAACAATACGAAAAAATAGTTGATGGATATTTCTCTATGAGAAAGGAATTAAATAATCCTCTTTTAAGTGCATCAAAAGAGTTACAAGCTATATTTATGCTAGATAAGAAACAAGAAGTCTTAGAAACTAAAATAGAGAGTGTTAATGAGAAATTAGAGAATTTTATGGATGATGCACCACTATTTAATATTGAGTGTGAGAGTATTGTAAAAGAAGTTAAGAGAGTTGCAACAAAATCGCTAGGAGGTCATGGAAGTAAGGCTTATAAAAATAAATCTTTAAGAGGTAAAGTATACAGTGATATATACCATCAGATTAAGCGAGAATTTGGAGTGGAAAGTTATAAGGCTATAAAGCGTTGTCAATTAGATAAAGTATTAGAGATTGTAAACAATTATAAGTTACCTATAGTGTTTGAGGATGAAATAAGTAGTGTTTGAGGATGAAATAAGACTTTTAAATAGTCAATTATCAATAGTGAGTTAAGACAGGAATAGACTTTTCCATTTTAAAGGGGAAAACCTTCAATAGGTAAATTGAAAGAAAAAAGGAGTGCTTTCACACTCCACTTGTCAAAAATATAAAGCTTTTATATACAAATATTATTATAACATAAATAATTGATAGGAGTGTGTGAGTATGTCTAAAACTAAAAAAGAGTTTTTTAATGCAACTAAGAAACAACTTTCTAATTATAAACAATTAAGTGCAAATATAATAAAATTGAAAAATGAAATACAAATGTTGAAAAATAATTCAGTTGGAGATTTAATGAAAGGGATAAGTTATGATAGTGTCAAAACAGGTAAAACAAACAAAACTAGCAATATGATTGAAGATGCTATTGTTAATGTATCAGACTTAATAACAGAAAAAGAAATAGAGTTATATGAAGCGGAAATAATTAAATCTACAATAGATTTAGCTATAAGGAATTTAAAACCTATACACAAGCAAATTATAACTTATAAATATATTGAGGGCTTAGAATGGAGTTTAATAGTTGATAAGGTGTATTTAGAAGAAAGACAGCTAAGAGAGAGAGCTAATCAAGCTATAAATTCAATATCAATAGCATTGTTTGGGAAGAAAGCGTTAATAGAACAAGAACCTCTTTTTGAATTGTTAGATTACAAACTAAGTTAAGTTATTGATTCTAATTGCCGAAAATGTGCCGTTTTTTTAATTTTAGACATGAGATAATAGTATTGTGGAAATGAAAAATTTCCCTCTCAAAATTAAATAGTTGGCTAGGGCTGGGATTATCTTTACTCTAGCCAACATATAAAAGTTTTGAATGGAGTATTAAATATGAATAATTTTAATGGTGAACGTTTAAAGAAAGCTCGTATATATAGAGGAATGACAGTAGCTGAATTAGCTGAGAGAATTGACTGTCAAAGACAGACTGTTTCGATGTATGAGAATAATAAATCGAAACCAAATGATAATAATGTAGTGAAACGAATAGCAAAAGAGTTATATTTTCCAGTTAAATTTTTTTTAGAAAAAGAAAATGATATTATAAAAGGTTCGTCTTACTTTAGAGCATTATTAACTACAAATAAAAAATATAGAAAAAAGCAAATTCAGAGAATGGAATTTCTAGCTCAAATATATTTTTTCTTGCAGGATTATATTGAATTTCCAACATTGAATTTACCAGATTGTTCTGGAAAAACACCCGAAGAAGCTGCTTTACTTTTAAGAGAAGCTTGGGGATTAGGGTTAAAGCCTATTGATAATATCATTTATGAAGTAGAACAGCATGGAATAATTGTGACAGGATTTCCTACATCAATAGATTATATAGATACATTTAGTCAGATGATAGATATTGAAGGAAAAACTATGTATTTGATTGGGTACTCCAACAATAACACTTCTACTTCTAGACTACATTTTGATATAGCTCATGAATTAGGTCATATATGCCTGCATGAGTGGAGTGAGGATATAGAAGCTTTAGAAAACCAAGAGTTTAAAGATAGAGAATCAGAAGCTAATAGATTTGCATCTACATTCTTATTACCAGAAGAGACTTTTAAAATTGATGCTAAGAGAACTCCTTTACGTATTCCAAATTATACAGAATTGAAACGTAAATGGAAAGTTTCTATACAAGCAATGATTCGTCGTTCATATTCTTTAGGAATTATCAGTATGGATGAATATCAGTCTATGATTCGTACTTTACAACGTAGGGGACTAAGAAAATCAGAACCATTAGATGATGAGTTATTAACTTCTCTACCAGCATTGTTAAAAACAGCAGTTTTGATGTTATTAAATGAGAAAGTATTTACTCCAAAAGAGTTTATGGATGAACTTTCATTTTCATATAATTTTAGTCTAGAGCCAGAAGAAGTAGAATATTTATTAAATTTACCTAAAAATACTCTAACTTCTGCTAAAGTTATACCATTTCCTGATTTACAACTTAAAAAAGGCATTTAACTTATATTTTAAATAGAGCGAGGACTTATGACCTCGCTTAAATTATATAGAATAGGGGGAAATATGAAATGGGAATATTAGAAGGTGCAACTAAAATAAGAGAGATAGCCAAAAGGATTGCTATAGAAAAAGGAATAACAGAGCAAGAGGCATGGAATGATGCTATTAAAGAGTACAAGGAAAAATATGAATTTAATTAAGACCAATGTATGGTCTTTTTTTTATTACTATGAACAGACTAGGCAGGGCGTGAGGACGCTGTTAGTTCAATTCTAACTATGTTCAAAAGGTATTAATACACTATATGTAGATATGCTGGATTAAAACGGAATTTAATTCAAATGTCTAAAAGGGTGGGGCTTGGTAACCTCACTCACCATGCAAGTAGTGGTTTAACTAGGTTCGATTCCTAGAACTTGCGACATAATATATGTACCTCCCTATTATAAAAGACTAAGCAAGGGCAAGCTTAGTCTTTTATTTTTAAAAAAGGAGAATAAAAATATGGATGATTTAAGAGAAAAGATAATAAAAGAACTAAATGAATTTAATATAGATGCAGATAATGAATTTTTAAGTTATGGAGTTGAATATGTTGAGAGTTTTATAGGGAAAAGTGCTATTAGTGAAGAGTTATTGATAAGAGGAGTAGTGCTTGCAGCAAATTATATAGCAAATATGGAAAGTAAAGGCTTAGATTAATTTCTATGTCTTTTTTTATACACTTTTTAATCCCTCATATTGAGGGGTCGAAAATAAGAATATTCAAACTGAATATTCTCTATTAATAACTAATTTAGGAGGTAGTAGTATGTTGAAAGTTTTGCAAGAGAAAAATATAAGGATGATATGGTCAAAGGATGGTAGTGAGGTTTGGTTTAATGCAAATGATGTAGGAGAAGAATTAGGCATAGTAAATATTCGTGATACGTTAAGAAATATAGATAGAGAATATAAAAAGAAATTTAATGAGTCTACTGTCGGAGATTCCGACACTAGAAATTTTAAAAGTAAATTGCCAAACTTTGGTACTATATTCATTACAGAAGAAGCAGTATATAATATGTCATTTAGAAGTAATAAACCAGAGGCAAAACTATTTACAAAGTGGGTTTCTAAAGTACTTAAACAAATTAGAATACATGGTTATTACATTGCTACAGAAAAGGATCAAGAATGGATAAGCATAAGAACAGAAGGTAAAAAAGTAAGAAAAGATTTTACAGATGAAATACAAGAGTTTGTTTATTATGCTACTAGTCAAGGAAGTAATAAACCTCAGATGTATTATAAACATTTTACTGAACTTGTAAGAAAAAAATTAGGTATACCAAAAGGTGTGAAAAGAGATGAGTTAAATCAAAGTGAACTGTTTGACATACAAGCACTTGAAAGAATTATATCTATGAAGTTACCTAAGCTAATAGATAAAGATATGAATTATAAAGAGGTATATAAAAAGATTAAGGAATTAATAGAAATGATTTAAGGGACTGTCTTGATGGAGGGTCTTTTTTTACTCCCAAAACAAACAAATAAAGAGGTGGTGATGTGCAAGATGTCAAAGAAAAGGTAAAAAAGGATTACCTAAAAGGTATGAAACAAAAGGAAATATCATCAAAGTATGACATTAGCTTAAACACTTTAAAGTCATGGATAAAAAGATACAACTGGTCAAAGGAAAAGAAAAAGGGTGCACCCATAAATAAAAGAGGTGCACCCTTTTCTAATAAAAATTCAGTTGGTCATGGTGCTCCAAAAGAGAATAAGAACGCTGAAAAGTTTGGTTTCTTCTCAAAATACCTACCCGAAGAAACTCAAGAGTTAATACAAGAAATATCCATAAAAGATAAATTTGATATTCTTTGGGAACAGATAACAATCCAATATGCAGCAATAATAAGAGCACAAAAGATAATGTATGTTAAAGATAAGGAAGAAATGATTAAGGAAGTTAAAAAGTCTAAGGTTAAAACTAGTGATAGAAAAACAGAAAAGACATCTACTAATTCACAGGAACAAGAGTATGAATGGGAATTTCAATTTGCATGGGATAGGCAAGCATCTTTTCTTAATGCACAGAGTAGGGCTATGAGTGAGTTAAGGAGTTTGATTAAGCAGTATGATGAAATGATTCATAAGGATTGGAATTTGGCTACAGAAGAACAAAGAGCAAGAGTAGAAGTATTAAAATCAAAGATAAATAATCAAGAAAGTAAAGAAGATAAACTTGATAGATATTTTGATAAACTCGAAAGTGTGATAAAAAATGATTGATGAATTATATCATAGTAAACAACTTGAAGTTCTTAACTTTGCTTTGAATAATGACTACTTCATGCTAATTAATTATGGTGCTAAAAGGACTGGCAAAACAATAATTGACAATGATTTATTCTTACTTGAACTTAGAAGGGTTAGAAAGATAGCTAATGAGCTAGATATTAAGCTTCCTCAATATATCTTGGCAGGTGCAGATTTAGGAGCATTACAAAGAAATGTACTAAATGAGCTTACAAATAAGTATGATATTGAATTTAAGTTTGATAAACATAATAGATTTATATTATTTGGAGTTCAAGTATGTTGTTTTGGACACTCAAAAACAAATGATTTAGGCAGAATAAGAGGTATGACTTCGTTTGGAGCATACATAAATGAAGGTACAGTTGCAAATGAAGAAGTATTTAATGAAATAAAATCAAGATGTAGTGGAGAAGGTGCTAGAATACTTGTAGATACTAACCCAGACCAACCAGAGCATTGGTTAAAAACTAACTTTGTAGATAAAACAGATGGTAAAGTTATTCAATCTTTTCATTATAAACTAGATGATAATATATTTCTAAGTGAAAGATACAGAGAAAATATTAAGAAGTCTACTCCAAGTGGCGTTTTTTATGACAGAGATATAAATGGATTATGGGTGTCAGCAGATGGATTAGTTTATCAAGATTTTAATAAGGATATTCATTATATTTCTAAGGATAAATTAAATGATATTAACTTTGTAAGATATTTTGCAGGCGTTGACTGGGGTTATGAACACTTTGGAGCTATTGTTGTAATTGGTGAGGATGATAGAGGTAATTTATATCTATTAGAAGAACATTCAGCTCAACACAAAGAAATTGATTACTGGATAAATAAAGCTAATAGTATAAAAAAGAAATATGGAAATATAAAGTTTTATTGTGATAGTGCTAGACCCGAACATTTGGCAGCATTTAAAAGAAATAGTATAAAAGCTTTTAATGCTGATAAAGCTGTATTATCTGGCGTTGAAGCTGTAGCTAAAAGAATTAAAACTAATACTTTATTTGTAGTTTATGACAATGTTAATTTATTTAGAAAAGAAATTTTTATGTACGCTTGGAATAAAAACACAGGAGAACCCATTAAAAAGTGGGATGATGTATTAGATGCACTTAGATATGCTATCTATACAGATTCTTTAGGTACAGGAATTAAAGTACTTACACCAAAAGGGAGAAGGTGATAAATTGGAATTAGATGTAATAAAAAAGTTAATTGAACAAACTAATAGTAAACATAATAACTTTGTTAAAAAGGCTGATGAAGCTGAAAAATACTATAAAAATCAAAATGACATTATAAGGGATAGAAGCCCTAACAATATTGGGAAAGTAAATACAGCCGATAATCCATTACGAAATGCAGATAATAGAATACCGTTTAATTGGTTTGGTTTTTTAGTTAATCAAAAAATATCATATCTATTTACTTATCCTCCTACATTTGATGTTGGAGATGATGGTATAAATTCAAAGATAACTGATATTTTAGGTGATAGATACCCAAAAGAAGCTAAAACGCTGGGGAAAAATGCTAGTATATGCTCTAAAGCATGGCTACATGTTTGGGAGGATGATAACAATGACTTCCAATATGCTAATATAGACCCTCGCCAAATAAGAGCAGTATATTCATCAGATTTAAACAGAAAGCTTCTCGCAGTACTTAGAGAGTATGAAAAGATTAATGATGAAGGAAAAGAATATGTAATTTATGAGTATTGGACAGATGAATGTTGTTATACTTATCAAAATAAAGATGGAAATAGTAATATCAATGGATTGGAGATACTTAATAAATTTATAGAGAAAAATTTAGATAATAAACTTGAAACTCAAACTAATATATATAAACACAATTTTGGGGAAGTTCCATTTATCGAATTTCTAAACAATGATTTAGAGGTAAGAGATTTAGATAATGTTAAACACCTCATTGATGTATACGACAAGGTTTATAGCGGTTTTGTGAATGATATTGAAGATATACAAGAAGTTATTTTTGTTCTTACAAACTATGGAGGTGCAGACTTAACAGAGTTCTTAAAAGGACTTAAAGAATATAAAACTATTGATTTACAAAGTAGTGGTGCAGATGATAAGAGTGGGTTAAGTACAATTACAATAAATATTCCAATAGAAGCCAGAGATTCGCTTCTTAAAACAACTGAAAAGCAAATCTATGTCCAAGGTCAAGGCGTTGACCCTAAACCCGAAAATTTTGCTAATACAAGTGGTGTAGCACTCAAATTTTTATACACTTTATTAGAATTAAAAGCAGGTTTAATGGAAACTGAGTTTAGATTAGGGTTCGCTAAACTAGTAAGAATGATATGTAGACATCTAGGATATTCGCCTAAAAGAGTTTTACAAACTTGGACTAGGAATATGATTCAAAATGATTTAGAACTGGCTGAGATATGCTCTAAGAGTGTTGGGATAGTATCAGAAAAGACTAACTTAAAAAATCATCCACTTGTAGATAATGCAGAGGAAGAAGAAAAACAAATTAAAAAAGAGAAAGAAGATGTACAAAAGGAATATGAGTATTTAATGCCTAGTGATGGTGTTTTAGATGAAACATAAAGACTATTGGAAAAAGAGAGCTGAGCAATTAGAAAAAGCACAAAATAACAAGAGTATAAAATATTATCTTGAATTAGAAAATCAATACAAATTAGCTATGAATAGTATAGAAAAAGACATACTTGTATGGTATAACAGATTTGCTAAAAACGAGGGAATATCTTTGTTAGAAGCTAAGAAATTATTAAACACAAGAGAGCTAGAAGAGTTTAAGTGGAGTGTTGAGGAATATATCAGATATGGTAAAGAAAATGCTATTAATCAAAAGTGGATGAAACAACTAGAAAATGCTAGTGCTAGAGTTCATATTACTAGGCTTGAAGCTTTAAAACTGCAAATACAGCAACAAGTAGAAGTTCTCTATGGAAATGAATTAGATAGTGTTGATAAGCTAATGAGGGATATTTATACAAGTGGATATAATTATACAGCTTTTAATATTCAACAAGGTATTGGTGTTGGCTGGAGCTTAATGGCTTTAGATGCGAATAGAGTAAATAAGATTATCTCAAAACCTTGGACGACAGATGGGTTAAATTTTAGCGAAAGAATTTGGGGTAAACATAGACCTGCTTTAGTAAGCGAACTACATGCTAAGTTGACTCAAAGTTTTATTAAAGGTGAAAACCCAAAAGTTTTAGTAAATGAATTTGCGAAGAGGTTTAATGTATCTAAATCACAAGCTAAGAATCTAATAATGACTGAATCAGCTTTCTTTGCGTCAGCTTCAAGAAAAGATTGTTTTAATAATTTACTTGTAGAGAAATACGAGATTATTGCTACATTAGATTTAAGAACATCAAATGTATGTAGAGAGATGGATGGAAAAGTGTTTGAGATGAAAGGTTATGAGATAGGAGTCACAGCTCCACCATTTCATCCTAGATGTCGTACAACAACAGCTCCTTGGTTTGAAGATGAAGAAGGTTACAGAGCAGCAAAAGGAGAAGATGGAAAAACATATTATGTACCATCTAGTATGAAGTATAAAGAATGGTATGAGAAATACATTAATAAAAGCATTAAGTTATCAGATAATGAACAACTTGCAATTAATAAATATATAAGTAGTGATTCTTATAAAATTAATGAAAAGCTTAGAAGAGGGTTACCATTAACAAGTGAAGATAAAAATTTTATAAGTGACTTAGATAGTGCATTAGATAAGATGCCTAATTATAAAGGAAATGTGAATAGGTCCTTATATTTCTTTAATGAAAAAGAAAAAATAGACTTTTTAAATAAACATCAAATAGGTAAGGAAATAGTATATAATGAATATATATCTACATCCAGTAAAGGGGAATACAATCCAAGCGGTCAAGTTGAATTAAATATTATAAGCACAAATGGCAAGGATATAAGAAAATATAATCCTCAAGAAGCAGAGATTTTATTTAAAAGAAATAGTAAATTTATAACTACTGATAATTTTGAATATGATGGCAAACATTATATAACAATGAAAGAGGTATAATATGAAAAAGGATAAAGAAAAAATATTTTCATCACCAAGATGGACAGAAATACCACAAGCTAAAGTGGTAGGGGAAAGAACATTGACAGAAGAAGAAGTGAAAGAAGCACAAGAAATTAGAAGAAAAATAATTGAAAGAAAGATTAATAATAAAGAATAAAAGCACTTGCTAAATGATAAATTAGTAGGTGCTTTTATTATGTAAAAATTTTACTGAGAGGGTGATTTGAAATGCTTAAATTATATATTTTATCAATAATTGTGTTTTGTACAGGGTTTTACTTATTAAAAATGATGGTTGATGGTAACAAGGAATTAATTGAATTATTTAAAAGTATGAATGTTAGAAAAAGAAAAAAATATAATTTTATTTTTCTAGCTTTATTCCCACTACTCAATTTTATTTTAGGCGTGATACTCATACCATATTCTTTGCTTGTTAGTAATGAAGATATGGTTAAAGCTTTAAGGAGGAATAAGTAATATGGCTAAATTTAAAAAGAAAGCAGTTGAAGTAGAAGCTTTTAAACTAGGTTATGATGTAGAACCAAAATGGTTTATTGAGAATGATAGAGTTTGTAATTTTATACAAGAAAGACGTATTAATGGTAATATAAGTTGTGATTTAAAGACATTAGAAGGTACTATGAGAGCTAATAAAGGTGATTACATTATACAAGGTGTAAAAGGAGAAATATATCCATGTAAAGCAGATATATTTGAAATGAATTATGAGAAAGTAGAATATAGAGGAAAAAATAAATTATCAACAGAGATGACTTTAGATTCAACAAACTTTCAAGAAAATATTAAAAATGCCACAAAGGAATTAGAGTTTTTTATAGAAACTTTAGAAAAAGCAGATGATAAAATTAATAAACTAGCAGAAAAAATGAATAAATGTGATTGTAAAGTTGATATAGATAAGATTGTAAAACAGTTAGTGGAACACCTAAGAGAAGGTATTGAATAAGTTTTGGGGTATGGAAATATGTTTAAAAAGAAATATATTAAAAAGCCAAGCAAAATAAGTGTTAGAAATATTATAGCATTTATTATTACAGTTATTGGTATAGCTTTAGGTGTTTTTATAGGTATCAACATAATTATGGCTCATGTTTTAGGTATAGCTAACATGGTAGATAATAATACTTTTACCTGTGTTAGATTAGTTTATGGCTTAATAGGAGTTATAAGTGGGTATTTGATAGGAAAAGCAATATACCTTATAGCTTCACTAATAAGCTATATTATTTATGAATAATTTCCTTAAAGATTTTTTATTTTGTAAGAAATGAAAGGAGGGTTGTATTATTGAAAGAGTATGTAATTTGGTTTAAGAGTGGAAATTGTGTATCTGGAATAACAGACGAATATGTTGCTGATAAGTTAATGCAAGATTTTATTGAAGTTGACTCAGATTGTAGGTATTTGAAAGGGTATTTAGATGAAGATGGAACAACCGTAATAGATTTATCACAAATAGAAGCTATATCAATAAATAATTGCAATGAGAATAATAATATTGGTTTTAGTAAGTCCTAGATAGGGCTTTTTTATTTTGTAAAAATGAAAGGAGAATTAAATAAAATGAAAAAAAGTGAATTAATTGCATTAGGACTTAGTGAAGAAGATGCAAAGAAAGTAGAAGCTGAATCATTAAAAGAATTAGAAAATTATATTAATAAAATTGAGTATGAAAAGATAAAAGAAGAATTAAAAACATCCAAAGAAGCAATTGAAGGTTTTAAGGATGGAATGACAAAAGAGCAGATTGAAGAACTTAAAAAAGGCTATGAAACTAAATTAACTGCAAAAGATGAAGAATATCAAAATAAATTAAAGGAAAAAGAACAAAAAGAGTTTGATATGGCGTTAGAAAATGAACTTATTAAACTTAATGTTCATAGCACTAAAGCAGCAAAAGCAGAACTTGATTTAGAAAAAATAAAATATGAAAATGGTACTTTTACAGGACTAAAGGAACAGACTGATAATTGGGCAACTCAGAAGTCTTTCTTAATAAAAACAGGAGGTACTAAGACAAATTACATTCCCGACAATGGCAATAAAAATACATTAAGTAGAGCTGAAAATATTGCTAAAGAAAAAAATGAGGAAGGTTCTAAAAATCCATATGCTGACGCATGGAGTATTAAATAAAAAGGAGGATAAAGTATGTATTTTAAAGAGGCAAATTTTGATAACACACCCGAGTTTTTAGCTTCTCAACACTATATTAACTTTTCAAAAACAGCATTAGATACAGATGTAGTGGCTGATGAAAATGGAAAGAAATATGTGTTAGCAGGAAGCTTATTAGGTGAAAGTGGCAAAGTGGTAAAGATAACTAGAGGAGGTTCTTCGGGGAGTTATACATACACATTATCAGAAGACCCTGTAGGAATAGTTTTTTCAACTGTAGATGTTACCTATGGACCACAGGCAGTTGCTTCAATGGCAGAAGGTTATGTAATAACTGAAAGATTGCAAGGTGAGTATGTAAAAGAAGCTATAGAAACTATAAAAACAAAATTACCAAATATTAAATTTATGTAGGAGGATGAAATATGGCAAGAGTAGAAGAATTATTATCAGTTCAAGAGCTGATAAACTATACAAAGACTAGAAAATTAAAAGAAACAATGGGAGATTTATTATTTCCAACTCAAAAGATAGAAGGACTTGAAATAAAGATGATAAAAGGTGCATCCAATCTTCCAGTATCAGCAAGTGTTCATGCTTTTGATACAGAAGCAGAGATTGCATCAAGAGAAGGTGCTAATTTAAGCATGGCTGAACTTGCACTTGTAAAAAGAAAAATAAAATTAGACGAAAAAGATATAATTGTACTTGAAGAGCCAAGAAACTCACAAGAAGAAACTCAAATGATAAATCAAATATTTAATGATGTTGATAATCTTGTTGCGAGTGTAAACACTAGAGTAGAAGCAATGAGAATGGAAGTGTTATCGACTGGAGAACTGAATATAAATGAAAATGGTGTTAAAGCTTCTTTAAAATATGGAACTCCAACAAATCATAAAGAAACAAAAACTTGGTCTAGTGGAACACCAGATATATTAGGGGATATTTATAATATGACTGATAAAATAGTTGTTGATACTGGATTTACTCCAACAAGGTCATTAACTTCTAAAACTATTTTAAATATGATATTAAGAGATGAAAAACTAAGAAAAGCTATATTTGGCGTGAATAGTGATAAATTGCTTACTTTAAATGAATTAAATACATTTTTAGTTTCTCAATCTCTTCCACCTATTTTTACTTATGATGAAAGATACAGAGTACAAGGCAAGGATGGAAAATACACAACAAAAAGATTCTTAGATGAAAATAAGTTTATACTTATGCCTGATGGTAAAATGGGAGATACTTTCTTTGGATTGACAGCAGAAGAATTAGAGTTAAGAAAAAATCCATCAATAGATATTAGTACAGTTGGAAATATAATTGTAGAACAATACTCTACTGCTGACCCAGTTGCCAAGTGGATAAAAGCAGTTGCAACAGCCTTACCTAGTTTTCCTTACGCTGACCAAGTATTCATGGGTACAATAAATTAGAGGTGTTAATATGGAAGTTGAAAGACTAAAAAAGCTTTTAGGGTTTAGTAGGGAAGATGATTCAAAAGATACTATATTAGAGTTTATATTAGAAGATGTAGAAGAAATAGTCAAAAACTATTGTAATATATCTGTTATTCCTAAGGAGTTAAATAGTACTATTTTAAGAATGGCTGTAGATATGTATAAAAATGAGAGTCTAGGAAGCGAAGATATCGCTCTAGGCTCTATTTCTTCTATATCAGAAGGTGATACATCAGTTTCCTACAGAAGTTCAGCTAGTGAATTTAAGGAATCTTTACTTAAAGATTACAAGTCACAATTAAATAGATGCAGAAAAATTAGGTGGAAATAATGATGGATAAGACTAGAAAAGCAATAGAAATGCTATATAGAGATAAATGTACTATAGTTGAGTATCAGCCAGTTAAAGACCCTGTAACAAAACGAACTAACAATAAAGAAGTGATTGTATTAGAAAATCAACTTTGTAAGTTATCATATAAAAATATTACATCAGCTACAGATGGAAAAGTAGCTAAACTAGAGCAAACTATTAAACTCTTTATATCTCCAGATACAGAAATTAAAGCAGGTTCAAAACTTATTATAAATGATAAAGAATATGTAAGAAGTGGAGAATCAGCTATATATCCAAACCATCAAGAAGTTGTCTTAGAATTACTAGAGGATAAAGCTTAATGGCTAGATGGGGTAGTGTTGATTTTAGAGAGTTTAAAAGAGCTTGTAGAAGAATGGAGAAATTTACAAAGATTGATTTAGATAAGTTTTGCAAAGATGCAGCAAGAGAATTAGCAGCAAGACTGCTTGGTAAAGTAATTAGAAGAACACCAGTTGATACAGGATTTCTAAGAGAAGGTTGGAGTGGAATAGCTTATGCTAGGTCACTTCCAGTGTATAAAAGTGGTAATAATTACATCATAGAGGTTATCAATCCAACAGAATACGCTTCATATGTTGAGTTTGGGCATAGGACTAAGAATGGTAAGGGATGGGTTAAAGGACAACATTTTTTAACTATTTCAGAAATGGAGTTACAAGGTCAGATTGATAAGATTATAGAGAAAAAACTATTAATTTTGTTGAAAGGAGTGTTTGATGCTTAATAATATTATAGATGGAATATCTATTAAATTAGATAAATCATTTGGAAATGAATATACAATTTATAGTGAAGATGTAGAGCAAGGTATAAATGAACCTTGTTTTTTTATTGTTCCTTTAAATCCAAGCAAAGTATCATATCCAAGTGGCAGGACATTAAAAAAGAACTCTTTTGATGTACATTATTTTCCCAAAAGTAATGATAAATCATTTGAAATAAATGAGGTAGCTGAGATGCTACTGGAGGAATTAGAGTATATAGAAATTGATGGAGATTTAGTCAGAGGTACTAATATGAACTTTGAAATTATAGATAATGTTCTTCATTTCTTCGTTGATTATAACTACTTCACTATAAAGAGTAATAATGCAGATAAAATGGATACAGTAGAGTTATTTGGTGGGCTAAAGAGAGGTGATAAACTTGAGTAAAACATTAAGTAAAGAAGAAAATTATAAGTTTACTAAAGAGCAGATAGTTAATTCTAAAAGGTATGTAAATAGAAAAGATTTGTTGAATGCAATTTTAAAAGATGATGAATTGTATTCCTTCTCACAGGTAGAGGATAGAATAAATAAATTTATGAAAGGAGTGAGTTAATTTGGCTCTAGGTGGAGGAACATTTGTAACACAGAATAAAATACTTCCAGGTGCTTATATAAACTTTATCTCAGCTAAGAGGGCAACCAGTTCTCTTAGTGATAGAGGTATTGTTGCAATGCCTTTAGAACTCGATTGGGGTATTGATGAAGAAGTATTTCAAGTAACAAGTGATGATTTTGAGAAGTATTCAACTAAGTATTTTGGATATGATTATACACATGAGAAGTTAAAAGGTCTTAGAGATTTATTTAAAAATATAAGATTAGCTTACTTTTATAAACTAAACAAAGGTGTTAAAGCTAGTTGTACTATTGCTACTGCTAAATATAGTGGAATAAGAGGTAATGATTTGAAGATAGTAGTTGCAACAAACATTGATGATAACACTAAGTTTGATGTTGTAACACTTTTGGATAATAAGAAGGTAGATACTCAAATAGCAAAAGTTATTACAGATTTAGAAGATAATGATTATGTCATTTGGAAAAAGGATGCAACATTAGAAGCAAGTGCAGGACTTGTATTTACTGGTGGAACTAATGGAGAATCAGTTACAGGAGCAGAGTATCAAGCTTTCTTGGATAAAATAGAAAGTTACTCATTTAATGCTTTAGGATGTTTGGGTACAACAGCAGAGATTAAAAGTTTGTTTGTAGAATTTACAAAGAGAATGAGAGATAAGGTAGGAGCAAAGTTTCAAACTGTATTATATAAGAAAAGTGATGCAGATTATGAGGGTGTAGTATCTATTGAGAATAAGATTAAAGATATTGGATTATTAGAATCTAGTTTAGTTTATTGGTCGACTGGAGCTATAGCAGGATGCAACATAAACAAATCTAATACAAATAAAAAGTATGATGGTGAGTTTGATGTTGATGTTAACTATACTCAAATACAACTTGAAGAAGCTTTAAAAACAGGTAAATTTATATTCCATAAAGTTGGAGATGAAGTTCATGTATTAGAGGATATAAACACTTTTGTATCATTTACAGATGAAAAGAATGACGATTTTTCATCTAATCAATCTATTAGAGTATTAGACCAAATCGCTAATGATATTGCAATATTATTCAATACAAAGTATTTAGGAAAAGTACCAAATGACAAGGCAGGAAGAATAAGTTTTTGGAATGATGTAGTAAAACACCATAAAGAATTAGAAAACATTAGAGCAATAGAGGATTTCAAAACTGATGATGTTTTGGTGGAACTTGGAAACGATAAGAAAACTGTTATAGTGAGTGATGCGGTTAAGGTTATTAATGCAATGAGTAAACTTTATATGACTGTTTCAGTTAGTTAAAGAAAGGAGTGTGATAAATAGATGCCTAAAAACGCACCTATGAACGTTAAAGATACAATAAGTGCATCTTTAGCAGAATGTTTTGTAACAATAGAGGGTAAAAGATACAATTTTATGCAAGCTATTAATTTAGAAGCTAAGATGGAAAAAACAAAAAGTGAAGTACCAATTCTAGGAAAAACTACAAAGGGTAATAAAACAACAGGTAGTAAAATTACAGGTAGTGCAACATTTCATTTCAATACTTCTATATTTAGAGAGCTTCTCTATAGGTACAAAGAAACTGGAGAAGACATTTACTTTGATATACAAGTTACTAATGAAGACCCAACAAGTTCAGTAGGGAGACAGACAGTAATTTTAAAAGACTGTAATATGGATTCAGGCATAATTACTAAGTTTGATGCTGATGGAGAATATTTAGAAGAAGATATGGATTTTACATGCGAGGATTGGGAATTGGTTGAGAAGTTTAAAACATTAATAGGGATGGAATAAAATACACATTTATAAATTATAGATGTGTATTTTATATTTATATAAATAAGGAGATGGTTAAAATTAAAGATAAATACAAAATGAAAGACTCAGTTTCATTTGACTATAGTAATAAAAGAACTATAGAAGAGCGTGTCAGCGAGATGTACAAAAAAGCAGGGAAATATCTTATAGACATATCGGATAAATTAGCAACAGACACAATTGATGGTTCGTCATTAAAGCCAATAATAATAAAATTTGAAATAAATGAAGCTGGTGTTGCAACAATAGAAAAACAAACAAAATATTTAATAATGGAGGTAGAATAAGAATATGGGAGATTTAAACGCTTTTTTAAGTCAAAATGCAATAAAAGTAGAGAATAGAAAGTATGTAGCAAGTAATAGATTTATAGATGAAGAAGGAAAAGCAATAGAATGGGAAATAAGAGCATTATCTTCAGAAGAAGATGCTGCAATAAGAAAAAATTGTCCAAAGAGAGAGCCGATTTTAAATAAAAAAGGAAAACACACAGGACAATACAACACTGTAACTGACTACAATAAATATTATGAAGAATTAAGTATAGTTTGCACAGTTTTCCCTGATTTGAATGACTCAATGTTGCAAGATAGCTATAGAGTTATGGGAGCTAACCAATTACTTAAGGCCATGCTTACACCAGGTGAATACACAGAATATGTGCAAGAGGTGCTAGATATAAATGGATTCGATAATTCATTTGAGGATAAGGTCGAAGAAGCAAAAAACTAATTTATGAAGGCGATTTTGATGCTAATATAGCTCATTATTGCCTTCACAAATTTAAATGGAAGCCTAGCAAATATATGGATTTGCCAGTCGATGAAAAAGCATTTGTTGCAGCTTCTATAGATATTAAAGTAGAAGAAGAAAAGGAAGAAGCTAAAAAAGCTGATAAAGATGCAAAGAGAGGAAGAAGAAGATAATCTCTAATGTAAAAATTTTACTGATATAGTATAATATTGTTAAAGAATATAATTTAGGGGGATATTATATTATGTGGAATAAGTTTAAAACTTTGAGCAAAGGCAAGAAAATATTCTTTGGAGTACTGGCTTTTATTTTATTTCCGATTACAATAGCCGCTTTTTTAGGAGAGGCAAGTATAAACTTATTAATAGAAGGATTTAAAAATAAGAAGATACTAAAGATTGCAGGAGGGTTATTTGCAATATATTTTTTTATGGTTGTTATAATAGCAGATATAAAGATATATAGTAGTTTATTTAAAGGGGAACTTCAAAATACTGAACCAGTAGCTAATGAAAATAATGAAGAACATATTAAAAAAGCAAAAACAGAGAAAATTGATGTTATTAAAATGTCTAAAGATGAACAAAAAATTTCTGAGGTTATGAACACAGAACCAGAGAAAATTAAAAATATAGCTAATATACTGAAAGAATGTGGAATAGAAGATTTTGAGAGTATAAAGCATGATAATGGATTGGATAATGCACATTTTAATGGAGAAAAAGGATATAGAATAGAATTTGGTGGTTCTAAAAATATAATATTGTATTTGAATAAAGATAATTCAGTTTACAATATTAGATGGGCTGATAATGACTTTTATAAAGATAGTAAAATAGTATCAAAAGTGAGTGATTACACTCTTACAATTGATGAAAAAACAGAATTACAATTACAATGTCAAAATGGTGTTAGTGCAATTCTAAAGTCACCAAGTACAGCTAAATTTCCAAATATAACAGAATGGGCATTTTCTAAAGATAAAGAAAAAATAGTAGTTCAGTCTTATGTAGACTCTCAAAATTCACTGGGAGCAATACTTAGAAGTGATTTTCAAATAACTTTTACAAGTGATGGCAAAGATGTAAAGTCTTTTATATTTGATGGAGAAGAAATGATAAAATAGTTGATTTAAGGAGTAATCGAGTTGATTACTCTTTTCTTGTGTCTAAAATAATAAGGAAGGAGGTTAAAATATGGCTACAATACAAACATCAATCCGTATATTTGATGGAATGACACCTGCATTTCGGCATATGACAACTGCTATGAATATAGTATTAAGTTCTTTTGAGCAATTACAAAGAACTTCTAGTAATGCAGTAGATGCTAATAGCATAATAAGAGCTAGAGAAGAACTGGCAAGGGCAGAAGCTGGATTTGATAGATTAGAACGACAGATAAGAGAATCAGATAATCAACAGCGAAAACTTAATGAGGATATAAATAAAGGTACAAGTTCTACAGATAGACTAGTTGGAAGTGCGAAAAAACTTGTTGGAGTGTATATGAGTTTAAGAACTTTAGGGAATCTTGTTAACCTATCTGACCAGATGACCAGCACAAACGCAAGACTTGGTATGGTAAATGATGGACAACAATCAGATAGCGGATTAAATAAGATGATATTTCAATCTGCTGAGAGGTCAAGAGCATCTTATATGGATACTGCAAAGATAGTTTCACGTGTGGGTATGAATGCAGAGAAGGCGTTTAGTAGTACAAAAGAAATAGTAGGTTTTGCAGAGCAACTCAACAAAAAATTTGTAATAGCGGGTGCTACAACAGAAGAAATGAATTCGGCTCTTTTACAGCTAACACAAGGACTAGGGAGTGGTGTCCTTAGAGGAGAAGAGTTAAACGCTGTGTTTGAGTCAGCACCTAATATTATCCAATCTATCGCTGATTATTTGGACGTCGACATAGGAAAAATTAGAAGCATGGCTAGTGAAGGTATGTTGACAGCGGATATTGTAAAAAACTCATTACTTACAGCAGCAGAGCAGACTAATGCAGAGTTCGAGAAGATGCCTTACACATTTAACCAAATTTGGACATCTATCAAAAATAATACAATAATGATATTTGGTGTTATACAGAAAAAGATAGAACAATCCATGTCTAGCCAAGGCTTCCGAACCTTTATAGATAATTTTATAAATGGATTATATATTTTAGGCAATGTATTTTTTAATATTTTTAATGGGATTGTAAATATATTAGGAAGTCCATTTTTTCAAGCTTTCACAAACGCTATTATTGTAGGTGTTAGCTTGATAGCACAAGCACTAGGTTGGATAATAACGGAAGCATTAAATGTTGTTAATGTTTTTGCACAAAATTGGAGTATTATTGCACCTATAATTTATGGAGTTGTTGCAGCTATTGCAATTTATTCTTTAGCTTTGGCAGGAATGTGGTTGTGGGAAAAATTAGTTGCAGCTTCTAAATTTGTTGTAATGTTTGCTCAGATGCTTTTAAATACTCAAACATTAGCAGGGTATAAATCTTTAGTATTATATGCACTTGGGCAATGGGGTGTAAATGAAGCTATGTTAGCATGTCCAATTTTTTGGGTAGTTGCAGGGATAATAGCTTTAGTAGTAGCTTTATTTGTTGGGGTTGCAGTTTTTAACCATTTTGCTGGAACTAGTATAAGTGCAATTGGTGCAGTAGCAGGAGCAATATCAGTTGCGGCAAGTTTCATAGGTAATATATTTATTGCAGTAGGTAATATGCTTATAGATATAGTTGCTTTGATTTGGAACACATTTGCTACTTTTGCAGAATTTTTAGCAAATGTGTTTAATGACCCATTAGGTTCTGTGATAAGGCTATTTTCAGGGATGGCAGATACTGTTTTAGGTATTTTACAAAGTATAGCTTCTGCAATAGACACTATATTTGGTTCAAACCTAGCAAATGCAGTAAGTGGATGGTCAGATAAGTTACAAGGTTGGACAGATGAAGTGGCAGGAGAAGCTAAGATAAAAGTAGAAAGAATTGACCCATCTTCTTTACATTATGATAGGTTTAATTATAGTAAAGCGTGGGATGGAGGATACAAATTTGGTGAGAAATTAGAAAACAACATAAAAGATAAATTTGATATTAGTAAAATAGCAGAAGATGCAAAGAAAAAATTAGGTCTAGACGACCTTTGGGACAAAAAATATGGATTAGGAGATGGATTTGGCTCAGCGGGACTAAACTCTCCGCTTAACGATGCAGCAAAAGGAGCAAAAGACACAGCAGGAAATACAGCTAAAATGGCTAAAACAATGGATAAAAGTCAAGAAGATTTAAAATATCTTAGAGACATTGCAGAGCAAGAAGTAATCAATAAATTTACAGGAGTAAACATAAAAATTGATATGAACAACACTAATAATATAAGCAAAGATGCAGATGTGGATGGTATAGTCAATGTCTTAACAGAAAAATTAAATGATGCTATGGTTGTCTCAGCTGAGGGAATAGTTTAGAGAGGAGGGATATAGATGGCTTATGATTTTTACCTAGATGGAGTACAGTTACCAATCGCACCTGGTAAGCTTGAAGTCAAAGTGACAAATAAAAATAAGACAATTGATTTAATAAATGTTGGAGAAGTAAATATATTAAAAAAGGAAGGATTATCTGAACTAAGTTTTGAAGCAGAGTTTACACATAATAAATTACCATTTTATCGAGGGCAATTTAAGGATGTCCAATTCTTTTTAAGTAAACTAGAATTACTAAAGACAGATTGTAAGCCATTCCAATTCATTGTGTCTCGTGAGTTAGGTAACAAAGTATTATTTAATACAAATATAAAAGTATCTTTAGAGGAATATAACATAGTAGAAGATGCAGACAATGGTTCAGATATTAAGGTTGCAATAAAATTAAAACAATATAGAGATTATTCAACTAAAAAATTAGTTCCTGCGACACCTAAAACTACTAATGATACTGGGAGACCAAACGTAAAGATAGAACCTAAGAGGGTCGATTCTGTTAATGCCCCAAGTGGTAAGACTTATACAGTCAAAGCAGGTGATTCTCTTTGGTCAATCTGTCAAAAACAACTTGGAAATGGTTCGTTATATAAGAAAGTATATGAACTAAATAAAACAATGATGGATAAAGCAAATAAGGGTAAAAGAGTACCTAAATACACCATCTATAAAGGGCAGGTGTTGAGGCTTGGCTGATGAATTAGTTTTGGCAAATGATAGAGATGTAAGATTAGTCATAGCACATTGGGAAGATTTCTATGAGCCTGTAGTTTTGGATGGAATTACATGGGAGATAGAAAGACGAGGAGCGCCAAGTAAATTAGAATTTACAATAGTCATGGATGATATATTAGAGTTTTGTGAAGGTAACTCTGTAAGGCTGTATTATAAAGGTGTAGGTATATTCTATGGATATATATTTCAGAAGAAAAGAGATAAAGAAAATCACATTAAAATTGTTGCTTACGACCAGTTGAGATATTTTAAGAATAAAGATACTTATGTTTTTAAAAATTATACAGCAAGTGAAATAATAAAAATGTTAGCTGACGATTTTAAACTAAAGTGTAAATCTATAGAAGATACTAAGTATAAAATATCTAGGATAGAAGAAAATAAAACACTTTTTGACATGGTGCTAACAGCTTTAGATGATACTTTAAGAGAGAAAAAGGAAATGTATGTACTCTATGATGATTTTGGTCGGCTAGTATTAAAGAATGTAGCTTCTATGAAATTAGATGTAGTTATGAATAATGATGTGATTGAGGATTTTGACTATAATTCTTCGATTGATAGTGATACTTATACTCAAGTAAAATTATTAAAAGAGGATGAAAACACAGGTCAAAGGATTTCTACTACAGTAAAAGATTCAGTTCATATAAGAAGTTGGGGAGTTCTACAACTATTTGATACAGTAGATAGTAACGTGACAAAAGCAGAAATGGACAAAAAAGCAGAAATGCTCTTAAAATTATATAATAAGAAAACTAAGTCATTAAGTTTAAAAAATGTGATTGGTGACATTAGAGTTAGAGCAGGTTGTTTAATACCTGTTTTTTTAGATTTAGGAGATATTGAGTTACAAAATTATATGTTAGTTGAGAAAGTAAAACATACATTTGAAAATAATTCACATTTTATGGATTTAACTCTTGTTGATGGAGACGAATTTGCTTCTTATTCTTCATCAAGTTATAGTAGTGGAAATACTAATAATAAAGATGAAAAGAAAAATGGTCCTGTACAAAGTACTACAAGTAAAGAAGATAATGACATGATAAATAAATTGAATAAAGTATTTAAAGGTAAATTATCAAATACAGGAAATATATTTGTTAAATATTCTAATGCTTACAAGGTCAATGCAGCTTTAATGGCTGCTATTTCTATACATGAAACTGCTAATGGTAGTTCCTCACTTTGTAAAAATAAAAATAATTTCTTTGGTATGAAAGGGATGTCTTTTAATTCTGTAGATGAAGGGATAAAAAGAGGTATAAGTAATTTATCAAGAAATTATATCCATATCGGAAGAAAAACATTAGAAAGTATAAGAGATAAATATGCTCCACTTTATGATAGTCCTCTTAATAAAGATTGGGTACCAGGAGTAGGCAAATTTTATAAACAAATAACAGGAAGTACCTATAGTCCTAATAATTCGGGTACAGGAGTTGGAAGTAATGAGGAAGCAGAAAAAAACTTAAAAGATGCAACTTATCAAGTTCAAAACAATAATAACAATACCAATACATCTACAAATAATAGTTCTAAAGCAGATAAACTAATTAGTATAGCTAAAGGTAAATTAGGTTGTAAATATGCTCGAGGAGCAGAAGGTCCTAATACATTTGATTGTTCTGGATTTACACAATGGTGCTATAAACAAATAGGTATAAGCATCCCTAGAACAGTTGCAACACAAAGCAAGGCAGGAAAGGCTGTAGACTTAAAAGATAGAAGTAAGTGGAAAGCAGGAGACTTATTATGTAGAGTTGGTGGAGGTAGTAGTAATCACGTAATGATGTATATTGGAAATGGTCAAATGATTCATTCACCACAGACTGGTGATGTAGTAAAAATACAATCAGTTGATTCATATCGAAAAGGAAAAGCGTACACACATGTGAGAAGATTTATATAAGTGAGGTTAAATATGAGCCAAGAATTATTACAAATAATTAAGAAAGCAGCGATGGATGCAGTAGAAACAAGTAATCCAATGCAAATTGCATTTGGAACTATAGAAAGTGTTAATCCTTTAGTAGTTAAGATAGAGCAAAAAGCATCTTTTGAAGAATCTTTTCTAATACAAACAGATACATTTAAAAGATATACAGATAAAAAAATAGGAGATAAAGTAGTCTTAATTCGTATGCAAGGAGGACAACAATATTTAATATTAGATAGGATGTGATGAAGTGATACCAACGGATAACATTGACTATGACATTGAAGATGTATCAATAATTAATTTTGATGTAAGGCAAGAACCAAGTAAGACATTTAAACTTCATATAGAAAAAAACAGAGTAGATGGTATTTGTGATGATGTGGAAGCATTAAAACAAACCATCTTTTTGATTTTAAATACTGAAAGGTATGAGCACTTAATATATAGTTGGAATTATGGAGTCGAGTTGAACGACCTTATTGGAGAGCCTATAACTTTTGTAATACCAGAGTTAGAGAGAAGGATAACAGAAGCACTAATTCAAGATGATAGGATTGAAAATGTAGATAATTTTGAGTTTCAAAATATAAAAGGAAAAGTACATTGTAAGTTTATAGTTCATACAAAATATGGAAATATTAAAGCAGAGAAGGTGGTGAGTGTATAATTGTTTGAGTTAATGACTTTTGAAAATATAATTAAAAGAATGTTAGATAGTGTACCAGATACATTTGATAAAAGAGAAGGTTCTATAATATATAATGCCTTGGCACCAGTTGCTATAGAACTTACAGAAACGTATATTGCAATGGATGAATTACTAGACCAAACCTTTGTTGATACTGCTAGTTATTACTATTTAGAGAAAAGATGCAAAGAACGAGGAATCACGCCACTATCTGCTACTAATACAATTGCTAAGGGTGTCTTTAATATAGATATTCCACTTGATTCTAGGTTTAATTTAGGGGAGTACAATTATACAGCAATTGAGAGAATATCTGAAGGTATATATAAGATGAAATGTGAAACTGCTGGACCTATATTTGAGTTAGGGCAACTAATACCTATCGAATATATAGATGGTCTTGAAACTGCTGAGTTAACTGAAATATTAATTAATGGAGAAGATGAAGAGAGCGAGGACAGTCTAAGACAAAGATACTATGACAGTTTAAATTCTCAATCTTTTGGGGGTAATATTCAAAACTATAAGGATGAAGTTAATAAATTGCCTGATGTTGGAGGAGTTAAAGTATATCCAACTTGGGCTGGTGGAGGTACTGTTAAGTTAGTAATAATTAATTCTAATTTCAAAGTACCAAGCACTGACTTAGTTAATTTAGTTCAAGAAGAAATTGACCCAATCGGACATCAAGGAGAAGGTCTTGGGTTAGCACCAATAGGACATAAAGTTACTGTTGAAGGAGTTACAAGTACAACTATAAATATATCAGCAGAAATAACATATAAGAGTAACTACACTTGGGAGAATATAAAGACTATAGCAGAAGAAGCAATAGACGACTATTTAAATGAACTTAACATGAGTTGGGAAGATGAAGAAAACTTAATAGTCCGTATATCTCAAATTGAAACTAGATTACTTAGTATTGATGGAGTGTTAGATATTACAAACACAATGATAAATGATGTTAAATCTAATCTAACAATAGATAGTAACAGCATAGTAATAAGAGGTGAGGTAGTTGGATAAAGAGATTAATCTAATAAATTACTTACCACAAGTTTTGCAGGATAAAGAAGAATATATAAAAGTATTTAATGCAGAAAACAAAGAAATAAAAACATTACATGATAAATTAAAAGAACTATCAAATGACCAGTTTTTAGAGGATTTAACTCCAAGTGGTATAAAAAGATGGGAAAAGATAATGTCTATAATTCCTAAAAGTAATGAGAGTTTAGAAGATAGAAGATTTAGGATTTTTAGTAAATATATAAGTAAATTACCTTATTCAGAGAGATTTTTAAGAAACTGGTTAAACAATATAGTTGGAGAAGGAAATTATGAGTTAACTATTAATAATGCTACTTATAACATACACCTTGAGAGTGATGCAAGAAACCAAGATTGGTTTGATGAAGTTCATTCTTTTGTAAGTAATATTAAACCATGTAACATGACTCTTGATTATACTAGAGTTTTAGTCAGTAAAGATAATTATATGAATTTTGGTATAACAACCCTAATGGGTCAAGAAATAACTATATACCCTTGGAGTCCACCAGATATAGAAACTTATGGAGAAATTGATGTATTAACTGGCAATGGAGTTGGATACCAAGAGGTAACAATATTTTAGGAGGTGATATATTGGCTATAGATAAAAGTTATTACACTATAATTACAAATGTAGGAAAAGCAAAGATAGCAAATGCAAGTGTCACAGGTAATAAAGTGGGATTTGTAAAAATTCAACTTGGTGATGGAGGAGGGAGTGAATATACTCCTACTGAGAGTCAGACAGCTCTTAAAAATGTGGTATGGGAAGGCAATATCGGAAATACAACTACAGATGAAACTGCACCAAATTGTATAATATTAGAGAGTTTAATACCATCAAGTGTAGGCGGGTTTATGATAAGAGAAATAGGATATTTAGATGATGAAAATAATTTAATTGCCATTTCTAAATACAAAGAGTGTTATAAACCTTCTATAGAGCAAGGGGCAGTTGTTGACATGAAGGTTAAAACTGTGCTTATTGTATCTAATGTAAATAATATAGAACTTAAAATTGACCCTACAATAATCTTTGCCACACTCAAAGATATACAAGACTTAGACACTAAAATAGATACAACTAAAACAGAATTAACAAATAATTTAGAAACTGCTAAAACAGAGCTGAACACTAGAATTGACACAGAAAATGAGAAACAAAATATTAAAATTGACCAATTAATCGCAGGTGGTTCAAATGTGGCATCTACTCAAACGATAACAATTGATGATTGGGTGGAGGATGCAGAAAATGGATTTAAAGCAACTGTAACACATAGTTTGTTAACACAGAGAATAACTGTAAGTATTATAGATGCTACTACAAAAGAAAATGTAGTTACAAACTTTAAAATTATAGATGATAATTCTATAGAAATTAGAAGTGAAACAAGGTCAGAATTAAATGTCTATGTGATAAATGGAAATGCAGAAACTCATTTTATAAATGCAACTGTAGATGATAACAGAGTGTCTGAAATGACTACTTATTCATCTAAAAAGATAAAAGAGGAAATGAATAAAATTGCTGAACAATTAACTGGAGAAGTAACAAGAGGTGTAAATGTAGCAAATAGTATTATAAATAAATTGTAGAAAGTGAGGTGATAAAATGTCTGATGAAAATTTAAAAAATTTAATTGATAAATTTGAAAGTATTGGTAGTAGTATAAATACAATATCAAGTTCACTAAAGAATATCTTAACAAATAAAAATGTAAAGACTTCTGAAGTTGATAAACTGAGCGACTTGGTAAGCAAGGTTGATAAGTTAAATCCACAAGAGTTAGGTGTTAGGATAAATAAGTTGGATGAAAATCCAGATACTTGTGTAAGTTATGTAGGAGATGCAATAGGAATGACTCCTGCCAGTGTTGGGAGTTATGGTAGTTGGGATACTATAGATTTTATTAGAGACATAAAGCCATGTGGATTTAAAGATGGAATAGTAACAAAGTATATTAAAAAAGAAAATTTTAATATGTATGAAGATGGAACTAATGTAGAAGATGACACAGATGTTATGATTGAATTTCCTAAATTTTATTGGAAAATACAGAGTTCTGATAACTACATGGATATATTTATATCTAAAACAAAATTAGATGATGATTATGAATGTCCAGCACATTTAATTGGCAGTACAGAAAAAGAATTTATTTATATAGGTGCATATTTAGCATCTTTGGAAAATAATAACTTAAGAAGTAAAAAAAATGGTAGTCCAGAAGTAAGAGCACGTGGACAATTCTACAGTTTAATATATAAACATGTTCCTGGATATGATTCTTTGGACTATCAATGTGTATTAATGTTGCAGATTCTATTTGTTGTGATGTTTAAATCAATAAACTTTTTTAGCTTAGGAGTTGGTTATAGCTCTTATATATCAGGGCATGGAAAGTCAAATAAAATAAACACAGGTGGTTCTAATTTCAAAGGCATGATATATGGAGAACAAAACGGAGATGAACAAATGAAATTCTTAGGAATAGAAGATTTATGGGGAAATTGTCTACAGGAGGTAAGTAGATGCACTTGTGGAGTTGAAAATGCTTGTGTATATATAAGAATAATTACAAGGAATAAAAGAAATATACAATATGGAGTAGGAAGAAAGGTTGGTACAATATCAGATGTAATAGGTGGTAACAACACTGGTTTTATGGTTAAACAGTGTCTTATCGGAGGAGGAAGCAATCAAGATAGTCGATATTATAGATGTTGGGCTAGTTTAGCTGAAAACCATATAGGATATTACACAGGATTTGATTATAGTGAAAGTTCTAGACTCTATGGTTTATTTTCATCTTATTTTCAAACAGAAGTAAAAAAAGCATCAACTAGATTAATTTTTATAGGAGAAGACAATCGGAATACACTAAAAACAATTCAAGAAGATGAATTGCTGCTTGTAGAAAATAAAAAGGTAGGAGGATTATTATAATGATAAATAATGTTGTAGTAAGAATACTAGCAGAAAGAATTCTAAACAAAGGATTGAACCCTTTGAAAAATCGAGAATTTGAATTAGACGATGTAACTAATACAGAGTATAGAAAAGCAGTAGAAGATTATATAATTAAAGAAAGTGGAGTAGTAGAAGGAAAAGAACCAACAATATAGAGGTTCTTTTTTATTGGAAAGAGGTGATTTAATTGACTTTTAAAGAGTTAGTTAACAAAGTTAGAAATCTTGTTTTAGAAGCAAAGAAAGTAACTATAGAAGACACAGAGAATAACTTTACTAGTGATAATGTTGAGGGAGCATTGAAAGAATGTATAGATAGAGCAGATTCGGCTTTTCAAGAAGCCGATAGTGGTAAAACAATTTTATCAACTGCTATCGGCTCCCCTGCTACATCAGAGCAAACATTTCAAGAATATGCGAATTACATTGTGGGGTTTAAAGGTACTATAAATAGTTTACAAGAGTCTTTGAGAGGAAGCATGAAGCTTTATTCAGGAACTGCAAATGTTATAAGTTCTTCTTCATCTAAGATATTTAATACTTATGGGAATGCTACAGTTGTTCAATGTAGTTACATTTCAATTAGTAACATTACTTATAACCCTACGATATTTATTGCATATAGTAGTATTGAAAGTGGGAATAGTAGCACACGTTGGACTAATTCTACGGCTATTTACTATAGTGGTAACTTTTTTTGTTCTTCTATAAATACTGCACTTGGAGCGCTAGAAAACCCTTGGCTTTGGAGCCTTAGCGAGTTCAAAAACGGGAATACTATAACATGCCCTATCATAGGAGTTAAAAGCGGTAAAGTTAATTGGATTGCTTTAGCTTACAATTAATTTTATGTGAAAAGTAAAAGACTTAGATGAATCTCTAAGTCTTATTTTAATACAAATAAGGAGGCTTACATGAATGAAGAACTTTTAGAAGCAGATTTAAAAAGACATGAAACAAGAATAAATAAGCATGGAGAAGAAATAGACGAATTAAAGATAGCAAATATAGAGTCTAAAGCAGAGTTAAAAGCATTGTGTGAGAACTTAAACTCACTTACAAGTATGTTAAAGTGGTTGATTGGAACAATGATTACAACACTTGTAGGATTCTTTATATTTGCAATACAGAGAGGAATATTTTAATTAGGAGGAAAATAAATGGATAATTTAATAAGTTTTATACCAGAGCAGTTACTAATTTTAGTTGCTGCTCTTTATGTTATAGGAGCAGGTTGCAAAAAATATAAACAACTAGATAATAAGTATATTCCAGTAGTGTTATTGATACTTGGCATAGGCTTTTCAGTGTGGATGCTAGGATTGAATGCTGATGCAGTCTTACAAGGAGTAATTTGTTGGGGAGTAGCAATAGGAGTTAATCAAGTTTATAAACAACTAAAGGATGGTGAAAAGTAATGAAAATATGTATTACAGTAGGACACAGTATTTTAAAAAGTGGTGCATGCACTTCGGCTGATGGAGTGATTAACGAGTATCAATACAATAAGTCACTTGCACCAGTATTAGCAGATATGTTTAGAAAAGAAGGACATAAGGTAGATGTAATAATATGCCCCGAAAGACAATTTAAATCTAAGAATGAGGAAAAGTCTTATAAAATACCTAGAGTTAATGGTGGAGGATATGATTTACTCATAGAACTGCATTTAAATGCGAGTGATGGTCAAGGGAAAGGTTCAGAGGTGCTATATTACAGTAGTAAAGGTCTAGAGTATGCAACTAGAATATGCAAGAAATTAGGCACCATATTTAGAAATAGAGGTGCTAAATTAGATAAAGGATTATATATTTTAAATGGTTCGAAACCTACAGCAGTGCTGATTGAAAGTTTCTTTTGTGATAATAAAGAGGATTATGAGAAGGCTAAGAAACTTGGATACGAAGGTATGGCTAAGTTAATTGTAGAAGGAGTATTGAATAAAAGTATAAACAATGAGGGAGTCAAGCAGATGTATAAACATACAATAGTTTATGATGGAGAAATTGACAAAATACTTGCAACTGTGCTTGGTTGGGGATACAATGACGGAAAGATATTAATATGTGATATAAAAGATTATGTACCAGGTCAGACGGAAAATTTATACGTTGTAGGGGGTGCAGCATGTAATAAGATAAGTTCTATTACTAAAGAAAATTACACAATGATAAAAGGTAATGATAGATTTGACACGCTTTACAAAGCATTAGATTTTATTAATAGATAGATTAGAAGGTAGCAACTAACTCCAGTAGCTACCTTCTTTTTTTATGTCTATTTTTCTTTTTCCTTCCAAACAATTTCATATCCTAAAATATCTGCTATTTTTAATGTCTCGCTATATTTTAAATTTCCATTAGATATTTTTTTTCTTAAATTTTCATAAGTAAAATTTGTGTGATTCAACTCATTTAAAGCATCATTGACATCTTTAATAGTTAGATTTTTTCTTACAATTAAACTTTTTATTTCACTAATGTAATCATTGCTCACAAAAACACCTCCTTGCAAACTTATCTTATAAATATATAATAACATAAGTTTGACTATTAAACAACTACATAGTTTTATAAAACAACTTATTTGTTTTAAAATACAACTAAAAAGTTGTATTTGTTCTTGACTTTTGAAATAAAAGGTCTTATAATTAGAATATAGAAAAAATAAAACAAGGAGGTAAGTAAAGATGAAAAACTTATTTAAAGAAGCACATAAAATTACAGGAGAAATAAAAGAAAAATATAATGATGTTGATTACAAAGCACAGTTTAGACTTTGCTTATCTTTCTTAAATAAAAAGGGGGATACAGAAATGAAAGAAGAAATGAGATATGAATTCGAAATTAAAAGAGGGATATGTGAAATTATAATAACAAAAGATATAGAGAAAAAGCTTTTTGACATTAGTACTATAAAAATAAATACGACTTTAGTTAAAAAAGAAGAAGAAACAGGAGCAAGATTTAACTATACAAAGAAAGATAAAGGATTTGTTTTTTCGATAGAAACTTTTGGTGCAGTATCAAATAATATAAAAAAATTATTAAATGTGAAAAGCAATAAAATACTTACTTTGCAAGTTCCAGATGAGTTAGCAGAAATAAGAGAACAATTTTTAAATGCTGCTGAACAACACGAAAAAGATTATTTTAATAATAATTGGGATGAGTTACCAGCAAACGAAATTATTAAAATAGAAAAGGAAACTGGATGCTTTTATATAAAAAATATAAAAATAAATAGAAGCACTAATTTGAAAAGAATTTTATACAATATATCTAAAACTAATATAAACTTAGAAAAGTATTTGGCGAAAGAAGAAATCTATGATTTTAGAAAATTTTATGAAATTACAAAAAAAGAATTATTGAAAATGGGAGAAGAAGCAAAAAGAATATTAGAACTTAAAAAAGAAAGTGAAGAAAAACAAAAACAAAAAAGAGAAAAAGAAGAAGCTGAAAGAATTAATAGTTTAATAGAAAAAGCTAAAAAAACAGGTAAAAAACAAACTATAAGCAGTTGGATGGAACCTTGCAATAACACAAAAGAAGAATGTAATTTAGATGTAGTAACAAAGCAAATAGATAAAAATGGTAAAATAGAAATAAGTAGACAGCATACATTTTAAAAAAATTATGAATAATTTTGAGAGCAATATTCTTTAACATAAGTTTCGTATGTGTCAGACGAAACATTACTTAGATAAAAATCTAATTCGGCTTCGTAGTCTTCAACGCAATCCTCATAAACGTTTATGATATAATTAAAGAAAGAGAAAAATAAAAGGGAGATTTTAATGTTTTTATTAAATTTATATTAAAAAATAAAAGGTGAACTAAATGAGTAAAAATAAAGAAGCGATAGGAAAAGAAATAGGCTTCTTAACGGTATTAGATACTAAAAGAAAAGTGGATAAAAAAGGAAGGTTAAGAACCTATTATCTTTGTAAATGTAAATTATGCAATAAAGAAAAATGGATAAGGTCAGATACTCTAAAAGTAGGTAGTAGTTGTGGGTGTTTATCTAAAAACACACAATTTAAAGCTAATAATATAACAAATAAAAAGTTTGGAAGATTAACAGCAATAAAAGCCACTAATAAAAGAGCGGAAAATAATTCGATAATTTGGAAATGCAAGTGCGATTGCGGAAATTACAAAGAAGTTGCAGAGTATTTATTAACTTCTAATAGGGTTCGTAGCTGTGGTTGTATGCTTACAGAAAGTAGCAAGAAAAATATAAAAAAAGCTATAGAAGTGCATTTAAAAGAACATATTATAGACAACACAAACATACAAACTATATCTCAAAAAGAGCCTCTAAGTAATTCTAAAACAAAAGTTAGAGGTGTTTATTGGGACGAGTCTAAGAACAAGTATAAAGCTCAAATAGAGTTCAAAAAGGTTCATTATAATCTAGGATACTATGACAACATAGAAGATGCTGAAAAGGCATATATAGAAGCCAAGGAGAAGTTACATAAGAAATTTTTAGAAGAACTCGATAAATAAAAACTGTATTTGTAGAATAAAGTTTCTACTTATACAGTTTTTTATATTTAAAAAGAAACACATAAAACTATCAAGAACATCACTTAACATATCTTAAAAACGATTTAAATAGGTCTTTTTAACAACATAAATCATATGATATAATAAAAAATAGAAGTGTACTACCAATACACTTCTATAGTTGCAATTAAGCATTCTCATGTCGGGGAGTGCTTTTTTCATTTCTCCAAATAACAGTATTTTTTTCATCTGTAATTATCAAATCAATGTCATTAAGTATTTGATTTATCACCATTTAAGAAAGTTATTTTAATAGTTATTCTTCCCTGATTGTTGTATATTTTTATTGAATTTCCATAATCTTCTTCTAATTTATTTGTACCACTTTTGCTTATTTCTCCATCTGGAACTATAAGTAATTCTAAGTGTCCTTCATGACCACCAGAAGATGATAAAACGTACGAACCATTGTAAGGCATTCCTAGACCCTCTATCTTATCTGTTAATGGGTCGTCTTTAAGACCTCCATTTATAATTATTTTTCCATCTTTTTTGGACCATGATATGCTGTTTCCATCAGTGAATTTTGATTCATCAGCATAGTAGCTAAGGGACGCACTTTTTATTGCACTTATATCAGATTCAAGTTTAGCTATCTTTGCTTTTTCTATATTTTTAAATAATGCTGGAAGTGCTACTATCGCCAATATTCCTATTATAGCAATTACTACTAATAATTCCACTAAAGTAAACCCTTTTTTATTTTTCATTTATTTCACCTCCGTATAAAATAAATAATATGTGAATTTTTTTGTTTTATTGATTTCCATTTTCTACATTTTACCATATATAGACAAAAAAATCACTTTCAATGATAAGAATACTATTATTTTATAATTCTTGTAAATGATTTAAAATGATATTTCTTGTTAGAAAAGATATAAGCGCTGTGTCAAAATAAAGAAAACTACAGTCATATCAATATAATTATCAATACTATTTAAATGTAGATAAAACTAAAAAGGGTTTTCTAGAAAACAAAATCCATCTAATTATACTTACTTACAAGTACCATCACTTGATGTAAGCAATTTTCTACTACATTTTCTCCGTACTCTAGTATAAAATCATCTAATTGTGTATCTATAAAATCACAATAATCATATGAACTACCAATATAAGCAGTTAACATATGTGTACATCTATCCATTTTATCTCTAAACATATAAATTATTATCCCCCTAAAAAACTTTCATAAAAACAAAAAGAACAATATCTTTTTGGTAACTGGCTGACATAACTTATAAGATATTTTACAAGTCTTAGTCCCTATAGCTTTGCGTCACTAAATTTCTCTAGTTTTGCCAATTTAGTTTTATTCTACAACTAAAATAATACAATGTAATTAGTTATTATTCAATAAGATTGTTTGAAAATTGAATAAATTTATGGATATGAATAATCTTTTTTATATATAAAAACAGACTAAATATGTAGAATGTATGGTAAAACTTACCTGTAGTTTTTGTGTTAAAAAGCTCCTATTATTAATCTAAGCTAAATTGAATTTGAGGGAGTGACATAAAATGGAGCAACAAGAAGTAGTTAGCAAACTACGCAGAGGGGAATTAATGCTGATGGAATATATGTGGAGGGAAAAGTCTGTTCTATCTAAAGAAATAATAGTAGTAATGAAAGAAAAATATGGTTGGAGGAAAAGTACTACAAAACTTCTCCTAAAAAGATTAGTGAAAATGAAAATATTGCAAAGGAAGATAGAAAGTTTTAATTTTAATTATGAATTATTAGTAACTAAAAAAGAGTATTTAAATGCTATAAAAGAAGAAAGAGAGATTAGTGAGTATGATAACTTTTTTATACGAACATTTACTACTATACATAGAAAAGACGAAATGACAGAAGAAGAAATAAAAGCGTTTATAGAAAGTATGCAAGATTTATAAAAAATAATTTTACATGCTTAATAGAAAGAAGGGATATATTATGTTAAATAAAAAATTGCCGGATTCAGAATTCAAGATTATGAAATATATGTGGAATTCTGGATATAAAACTGTAATATCAAAAGATGTTGCAGATTGGATGGAGCAAGAGTATGGATGGAAACAAACTACAACACTAACACTTTTATCAAGATTAACTAAAAGAGGTTTTTTAGCTTCTCAAAAAATAGGCAAGCACACACATTATACAATATTAATAAAAGAAAAAGAATATTTAAAATCAGAAACTAAAAAACTCTTTGGAGGTTTACATAATAATCCTATTTCTAATCTAATTTCAAAACTACATAGTAGAGAAGAAATAAGTAATGACAAATTAGATGCACTTGAGGAGTGGGTGAGAAGTTGGCAAGATGATGAGGAATAGGAATAGATAAAAAGGTAGCACTTATATTAGTAGCTACCTTTTTATTTCTGTGGATAAATTTGTGGATAAGTTGTGGAAAACTTATGTAAAATTTGTGGATAAAATATTTTACTGACATTTTACTGACATAAGTGCTAATGTTCTATTTTAAAGTACTGAAATATCAACGATTAAGTATATAAAAATAAAAAAGATATTATTCTAATAAGGAATAATAAATATATAGATTATAAAAGGTTAAATCTAGTTAACAAATCTTAATAGCAGATATAAATAATAAATTACGTGTAGTACGTATTATTACTTATATCTGCTATTTTATTGTCGTCAAATATAGTTAAATTGTAAAGTAAATGTCAAATATAGTCCAAAAAGTAAAATTAATGTTAAAAAAGTGAATATAATTTTACACTTGTTTAACTTAAACCTAATATAGATTTAACTTAAAAAAAGTAGAATAAAAATATAGAAAATTTAATAATGACGAACTTATAAAAATTTAAATTTTAAATACAGAACGAAAATAAATTAGGTATATTTTAATGGGAGGATATTATGATAGTAAAATCTAGGTTAGTAGGTTTAGAAAAAAATGACAATAATGGAAATAAGACAAAATATATAGTTGAAAAAGTAGCAAAAAATATATTTCTACTAAGTGCTTTAGTAGCAGTTGCAAGTTTACTTTTGATAATAGGATTTGTATTTTATAAAGGGTTAAGACCTTTTATATTTGAGGGATACTCATTTATAGATTTTTTAACAGGTGCAGATTGGGTTCCTTCAGCTAATAAGTTTGGAATATCATCTATGATAGCAGCATCAATAGTTGCTACAATTGGTGCACTTATAATAGGAGTACCAATTGGAATATTAACATCTATATTTATAGCAGAAGTAGCACCTAAAAGATTAGCAAAAATAATGTCACCAGCAGTTGAACTTCTAGCAGGTATACCTTCAGTGCTGTATGGAGTGTTTGGTCTTGCAGTAATAGTTCCAATGATACAAAGTATATTTAATCTTCCAAAAGGACAGAGTTTATTAGCAATAATAATAGTATTAGCAGTAATGATGTTACCAACAATAATATCTGTATCAGAAACAGCTATAAGAGCAGTACCAAAAGCATATAAAGAGGGTTCATTAGCACTTGGTGCATCAAAAATAGAAACAATATTTAAAGTTGTATTACCGGCTGCAAAGTCTGGAGTATTAGCTGCAGTAGTATTAGGAGTAGGAAGAGCTTTAGGAGAAACAATGGCAGTAATACTTGTTGCAGGAAATTCACCAGTTATGCCAACTTCTATAACAGATAGTGTAAGACCACTTACAACTAATATAGCACTTGAAATGGGATACGCATTTGGGACACATCAAGAAATGTTATTTGCAACTGGAGTAGTATTGTTTACATTTATATTAATTTTAAACTTAGTTTTAAATAAACTTTCAAATAAGGCGGTAAATTAAGATGAGAAAGTTCAGAGAGAATATATTGAAATTATTAGTATATCTATCAGCATTATTTACAATAGTATCACTGGTAGTTATAGTAGGATTTATATTTATAAAGGGAATCGGAAATATGAATTTTAATTTCTTATTTAGTAATTATTCAGCATCAGGTGATGGTGGTATCTTCCCAATGATAATTACAACATTATATACTGTAGTGGTTTCTATAGTTGTAGCAACTCCAATAGGAATCTTAGCAGCCATATATTTACAAGAATATGCTAAAAAAGGAAAAGCAGTTACAGCTATAAGATTTGCAACTGAAAGTTTGTCAGGAATACCATCCATAGTTTATGGATTGTTTGGAGGAATTTTCTTTGTAGTTACCTTAAAAATGGGATATTCAATAGTTGCAGGGTCACTTACAGTTGCAATAATAATATTACCAGTAATAATTCGTACTACAGAAGAAGCTTTAAAGACAGTTCCTCAATCATATAGAGAATCATCTCTAGCATTAGGAGCTACTAAATTTCAAACTTTATATAAAGTAGTACTTCCAAGTGCAGTACCAGGAATTCTATCAGGAGTAATATTGTCAGTTGGTCGTATAATTGGAGAATCAGCTGCCATACTACTTACAGCAGGTACTGTAGCTAAGATGCCAGGAGGAATATTTGATAGTGCAAGAACACTAACTGTACACTCATACTTACTAACTAAAGAGAGTGGAGACATAGCAACAGCAGCTAGTATAGGTATTGTTTTAATAGTAATTGTATTAGTATTAAATATGTTAGCAAGATTTGTTGCTAAAAAGTTAAATAAGGCTAATTATTAAATTTAAGAGGTGTAAATGATGGAATTAATCAATAAAATAAAAATGAGTGTAAAAGATTTGGATTTATTTTATGGCGACAAGCAAGCTCTAAATAAAATAAATATGGATATAAAAGAAAATAAAGTTACTGCTTTAATAGGTCCATCTGGATGTGGAAAATCTACTTTTATAAGAACATTAAATAGAATGAATGACCTAATAGAAAATGTAACAATTACAGGGAATATTTCTGTTGATGGAGAAGATATCTATACTTCAGATGATGTTATAAACCTTCGTACAAAAGTAGGAATGGTATTTCAAAAACCTAATCCATTTCCTATGAGTATATATGATAATGTTGCATATGGACCTCGTACACATGGATTAAGAGATAAAAAGCAACTAGACAAGATAGTAGAGGAAAGTTTGAAGGGAGCAGCTATTTGGGAGGAAGTTAAAGATAGGCTTAAGTCATCTGCATTAGGATTATCTGGAGGGCAACAACAACGTATATGTATAGCAAGAGCAATTGCTATGAGACCAGAAGTTATACTTATGGATGAACCTACATCTGCTTTAGACCCAATTTCAACATTAAAAGTAGAAGAACTTATAGAAGATTTAAAAAAGGACTATACAATAGTCATAGTTACACATAATATGCAACAAGCTGCTCGTATATCAGATGAAACAGCTTTTTTCCTAAATGGAGAGGTTATAGAATTTAGTGATACAAAAACTATGTTTACTACTCCTGTGGATAAAAGAACAGAAGACTATATAACAGGTAGATTCGGTTAAAATATATAACTATAAAGGAGTTAAACAATGGTCAATAATAGTTTAGATATAAGTATTGATACTTTAAAAGAACAGACAGTACTTATGATGGAAAAATGTGAAGAGGCAATAGAAAAGTCTGTAACTTGTATGATAGAGAAAGATTTAGAAGGTGCAAGAAAAGTAGTAGAAGATGATGAAAAAATAAATAAATTGAGAGAAGAAATAAGAGATAAAAGTATAGAATTAATAGTACTTAAACAACCAATGGCAAGGGATTTAAGATTTATTTATTCTTTGGGAAACATATCAATAGAATTAGAAAGAATTGGAGATTATGCAGCAAATATAGCTAGAGAAATGTTGAAAATAGGTGGAGAAGCGTATATAAAAGAGCTAATAGATATTCCTAAAATGGCAAAGGAATGTAAGAATATGATGTCTCAAACTAGAGAAGCTTTAATATCATTTGATGCAAGTATAGCTTATAATGTTGGAAGTAAAGATGACATTGTAGATGATTTGTATGAGCAAGTACAAATTGATTGTTTAAAAATAATGCATGAAAATTCAAATACGATAGACCAAGGAGTAAAACTTTTACTTATAGGAAGATACCTTGAACGAATTGGAGACCATATAACAAACGTATGTGAAAAAATAATCTTTGCAATTGAAGGTAAAATGGTAGAGATAGGATAAAAAAAACTGCTTTATAGCAGTTTTTTTTATTGTCTAAATTAAAATGTAATTGTTAAAAAGATGCGATTAATGGGTAAATTTAAAAAATTGTGATATACTAGGAACATATTAAATATGAGGATGCGTATTTTATATAAGGTGCTTTTAGGAGGTGGAAATTTGAAACTTCAAAAGATGGGTATGAGGACTATAAAGACAGGAATTAGTGTAACTTTATGTATGCTTCTTGGTAATTATTTAGTTGAGAATATGTTTTATTCTCTAGTAGCATGTATAATTTCTGTTCAGGACACAGTGAAAGGTTCTTTAAAGACAGGAATCAATAGAGTAGAAGGTACTATTTTAGGTGGTATAATAGGATTTTTATTTGCTATCACCAAAGCGGGAGACCCATTTTTATGTGGTCTTGGTGTAATGTGTTCAATATATCTATGTAATCTGTTTAAAATAAAGTCAGTAGTTGTTGCCTGTGTCACTTTTCTAGCCATACATCTAGGTGTGGGAAACAATGACCCCGTATACTATTCTTTACACAGGGTATTAGATACATCTGTAGGAGTTTTATTTGGTGTACTCGTTAATTATTATGTTGCTAGACCAAACTACCTAAATAGTGTTATAGATGAGTTTAAAAAAATAGAAGAACTTTCAATGTTGCTTATTGAAGAAAAAATACTTAGAAAAGAAAATCTAGACGTAGAAAAATTTGAAGAAGAAGTAGAGAAATTGGAAGAAATATATTCAAAACTTATCGATGAGTTAGACTATAGTTTAAGTGAAACCAATATAGAAAAAATAGAAAATGCCTTAAGGATATGTAGAGAAATCCACTTTCACATGCAATCTATAGAGTTACTAGAAAACAAACTCTATTTAAAAGAGCATACATATAAGTACCTTAAGAAAACATATGGTGTGGATGAACTGGATTGGAATGTAGATGAAGAAAAAAGTCCAGTGTTTAACTATCATTTAATGAAAATAATGCTTGAAATAGAATTATTGAAAAAATTAAATAAGTCATATCAATAATAGTCAATAAATAATAAATAAAAAATAGTATCTTTGTAAATATTAAACATATATAAGTTTAATTTACGGAGGTACTATTTTTTATGAATACTATAAATGAAAATTCTAAAATATTAGAAAGATACAAAATGAAGCTTTTTGGAGAACTTGTAAAGGCAGTATGGAATGAGGATACAGAAGATATTGAAAACTTGCCTGAAAAAATTTTAAGTGAAGACTTAAAAGAAAATTTAGATAGTCATTTTGATAAGCAATTTGATAAAGATACTATGGTGAATTTAATCAGGGTAACTATGGGATTAGATGTAACAGGAGATACAGATAAAAACCTAAAAGATGCACTGCACGAAGCTGTAAATTTAGATGAAGTAAAAAGACCAATAATATCTATAATATCAGATGCTTGTAAATATTGTGATGAAAATAATAAAGAAGATGAGTCATGCAAGATAAGAAATAAGCATATTAATTGTAATGAGGAAGATACATGTAGTGCCTGTGGTGATTGTGTGTCAAGATGTAAATTGGGTGCAATATCAGACAAGATAGAATTTATACCGATGATAAAGCTATTAAAAGATATAAAGAGTCCTGTATATGCAATAGTCGCACCAGCTTTTGTAGGTCAATTTGGAAAAGATGTAAGTCCTGGTAAGTTAAGAACTGCATTAAAAAAGATAGGATTTGAAGATATGATAGAGGTTGCTTTAGCAGCAGATATGCTTACTGCAAAAGAAGCATATGACTATTATGAGCATATGAAAAATGATGAAGAAGGATGCTTTATAACTAGTTGCTGTTGTCCTATTTGGGTTAGCTTAATACAAAATAGTTTTCCTCAAATATTAGATAAGGTATCACCATCTGTGTCACCTATGATTGCTTGTGGTAGAGCTGTAAAAATTTTAAATCCAGAGGCTAAAGTTGTATTTATAGGCCCTTGTATGGCAAAGAAGAAAGAAGCAATGTTGGAAGATATAAAGGATGCGGTTGATTTTGTGCTTACATTTAAAGAATTACAGGAAATATTTGATGCATTAGAACTAAATCCAGCAGTAATGGATGAAAGTAATAGAGTAGAAGCATCTCTTTCAGGTAGAGTTTATGCTAGAACAGGGGGTGTAAGTAAAGCTGTTAAATTATCAGTTAGAAGAATTGATAAAAATATAAAGTTTAAAGAAAAAGCATTTGAAGGAACAAAAGAATGTATGGATGGTCTAAAGAAAGTTTTAAATAAAGAGATAGAGGCTACTTTCATAGAAGGAATGGGTTGCGTAGGAGGTTGTGTGGGAGGTCCTAAGCGTATTTTAAGTGTAGAAGAAGGTACTAAGAATGTCGATGAATACAGTGAAAGTACAAATATGGAAACACCATTTGATAATTTAAATGTGCTACAATTTTTAACTTCTATGGGAATAAAGAGAGTAAAATCATTGGGAGAAAAAGAAGAAGAACAAGTAAAGAAAATATTTAGTAGAGACATAAAAAGTAATAAGAAGGACAATAAATATAAAAAATAATTTTCTTAAGTTTGAGTTTATGTTTTTATAAAAAGGGAGATATGGGGGATGAAAATTAAAGATAATAAAACTGTTTTTCATGTAATTATACGTGTATTTCTTGTAGCTATTTTAATTCTAACTGGGACATTATTAGAAGAAAAAATTAACAATGTTCCAGTTGAAAATCTCAATACAAAAGATAAAACTACATTAGAATTACTTTCTCAAAATAATACTTTAGGAGAAATTATATATAAAACATCTCAAGAAGAGGGGAAAGGACCAGGAGCTACATCTGAAAAAGTTGCATACATAACAATAGATGATGGACCATCAAAATATACAAATGCATTGCTCGATATTTTAAAAGAAAATGATGTCAAAGCGACATTTTTTATGCTTAATCAAAATATGAAAAACCACAAAGAAGAGGTGAAGAGAGTCTTAGAAGAAAAAAATTCAATAGGATTTCATAGTGTAAGTCATGATATACATAAGTTGTATAAGAGTCCAGAAATAACAGTTGGAGAATTTAACACATGTAATAAAACACTACAAGATATAACTGGTCAAAGCTCAAAATTAATAAGGCTACCATATGGAAGTAAGCCATATATGCCAGAAGGTTCATACGATAAGCTTATGGCAAATGATTACCTAATTTGGGATTGGAATTTAGATACGCAAGACTGGAAATCGTCCACAAGTCAAATAGTTAGTAATATCTTATATTATGGAAGAAAAAGAGATGAATTAGTAGTATTAATTCATGAAAAAGAACAAAGCGTAAATGCTTTAAATAATATGATAAGAATTTTAAAAGAAAGAGGATATACTATATTGCCAATCACAGAGAATGTTATGCCTAAAAACTTCTGGCAAGAAAACCTATAGTAAATTTTTAAAAATATAAAATACAATAAAGCATTTATAAAATATAATACATAACTTAATGACATTTAAAATATTATAGTTAAAATGTCATATAGGAAAATAGCATATAAAGTGAAGCTAGCATAAAATTGATAAAATAGTAGCAAAAATGTCAATAAAGTAATAGAATAATTATTGACTATATAAAACAAAATAATGTAAAAAACATAGTATAGATTATAATAATTAGCATAGAATATAAAAAATAATAATTAAGAAAATTCAGAAAAAATAAAATAAAAATAATTGACAAAGAGAATAATATTTGTATATAATAATATATAATATTAAAGACTAAGAAGAAGAGGAGTAAGTAAATACTACTAAAAGAGAGGAAAATTCACTGGCTGTAAGATTTTCTAAGTATAAGGTTTACTGAATGTAGCTTTGGAGTTTCTAAACTGAACTATTAGTAAGTTTAGACGGTTAGAATCGTTAAATTCTTTGAGAGTCAAAGTTATTAAGATTGTCATTAACTATTAATTTAATTATATGTTGATGAATTTTTAAACTTTGGAATTAAGGTGGTAACGCGAGCTTTTCGTCCTTTTAAAAGAGGATGAAAGGCTCTTTTTTATTCACAAAAATATTTTAAAAATTTATTTATAAAAATATAGGAGGCAATACAATGGAAAATACGAACTTATCAAAAACTTATAATCCTAAAGATTTTGAGGCTAGGCTATATAAAAAATGGATGGATGAAGGGTATTTTAAATCTAAACCAAACCCAGATAAAAAACCATTTACAATAATGATGCCACCTCCAAATATAACAGGGCAATTGCATATGGGACATGCGCTTGACCATACTCTTCAAGATATACTTATTAGATGGAAACGTATGGATGGATATGAAGCTTTTTGGCTTCCAGGAACTGACCATGCTTCTATAGCAACTGAAGTTAAAGTTGTTGAAAGAATAAAAAAAGAAGAAGGTAAGACTAAATACGAAATAGGAAGAGAAGAATTTTTAAAGAGAGCTTGGGCATGGAGAGACGAATTTGGAGGAAAAATAGTTAATCAGCTTAAACAATTAGGAGATTCTTGTGATTGGGATAAAGAAAGATTTACTATGGATGAAGGTTGTAATGAAGCAGTTATAGAGTTCTTTGTAAACCTATATGAAAAAGGGCATATATACAGAGGAAATAGAATAATAAACTGGTGCCCAGACTGTAAAACTACTTTATCAGATGCAGAAGTTGAGCATGAAGAGCAGGATGGAAACTTTTATCATATAAAATATCCATTAAAAGATAGTGAAGACTTCTTGGAAATAGCTACTACTAGACCTGAAACAATGATAGGGGATACTGGTATAGCTGTAAATCCAGAAGATGATAGATACAAACACTTAATAGGAAAAACAGCAATACTTCCATTAGTAGGAAGAGAACTTCCAATAGTTGCAGATAGTTATGTAGATTTAGAGTTTGGAACTGGTGCTGTTAAGATGACTCCAGCTCATGACCCTAACGACTTTGAAGTAGGTTTAAGACATAATCTTGAGCAATTAAATACAATGAATGAAGATGGAACTATGAACGAAGTTTGTGGAAAATATGAAGGCATGGATAGATTTGAGTGTAGAAAAGCCATCATAGCAGACTTAAAAGAACAAGGATATCTAATCAAGATAAAAGAACATAATCACAATGTAGGAACTTGTTATAGATGCCATACAGTAATTGAGCCTAGATTATCAGAGCAATGGTTTGTTAAGATGGAAGAACTTGCAAAACCAGCTATAGATATTCTTAAAAAAGGAGAATTAGAATTTGTTCCAGACAAGTTTGATAAAACTTATTTACAATGGTTAGAAAATATAAGAGATTGGTGTATATCAAGACAATTATGGTGGGGTCATCAAATACCAGCTTACTATTGTCAAGAGTGTGGAGAAATAGTAGTTGCTAAAAAAATGCCAGATAAATGCCCTAAATGTGGAAGCACTCATTTTAAACAAGATGAAGACGCACTAGATACTTGGTTTAGTTCTGCATTATGGCCTTTTTCTACTCTAGGATGGCCAAATAAGACAGATGCATTAGATTATTATTACCCAACAAGTGTACTTGTTACAGGATATGATATAATATTCTTCTGGGTAGTTAGAATGGCATTTGCAGGTATGTTCTGTATGAATGAAAAGCCATTTGACCATGTATTAGTTCATGGCTTAGTAAGAGACTCTCAAGGTAGAAAAATGAGTAAATCTTTAGGAAATGGTATTGACCCATTAGAAATAATCGAGCAATATGGAGCTGATGCACTAAGATTTACATTAACAACTGGAAATTCCCCAGGAAATGATATGAGATTCTATATGGAAAGAGTAGAATTTGCTAGAAACTTTGCTAATAAATTGTGGAATGCATCAAGATTTGTATTTATGAATATTGATGAGGAGATAATTAAGAATATAAATAGAGAAAATGTAAAAGATAATTTAACTCTAGCTGACAAATGGATAATATCAAGAGCCAATGATATTGTAAAAGAAGCTACTAATAACATGGATAAATTTGATTTAGGAATAGCATTACAAAAGATATATGATTTTACTTGGTCAGAATACTGTGACTGGTATATTGAAATGGTTAAACCTAGATTATATGGAGACGATACAGACGCTAAGTCTGCCGCTTTATATACATTAACTTATGTACTTGAAAAAATATTAAAATTATTACATCCATATATGCCATTTATAACAGAGGAAATATATACTCATCTTCCTACTGTTGAAGGTTGTATAATAGTATCTGAATGGCCAAAATATAATGAAGAAGATAATATGGCTGATGAAGAAGAAATGATGAGTTTATTAATGGAAGGTATAAGAAGTATAAGAAATGTGAGAGCAGAAATGAATGTACCACCTTCTAAGAAAGCTAAATTGATAATAGTACCAAGTGAAGATAAGATAGAAACTATTGAACTTGGTAAGGATTATTTTATAACTTTAGCATCTGCTTCAACTGTTGAGATAGCAAAAGACAAATCAAATGTACCAGAAGATGCAGTTGGTGTAGTTATTGATGGTGTTGAAATATTCATACCTCTTAATGAATTAGTTGACTTTGAAAAAGAAATTGAAAGGCTATCTAAAGAAATGAAAAAGTTAGAGGGAGAAATAAAGAGAGTTAATGGAAAACTTGCAAATCAAGGATTCTTAGAAAAAGCTCCTGAAAGCTTAATAGAAGAAGAAAAAGCTAAAAAAGAAAAATTTGAAGAAATGATTAAGTCTGTTGAGGAAAGATTAGCCAATTTAAAAACTAAAGTAAAATAAATGTGTAGGATAAAAACATACAAAGAGTACTAAATATGTATTCTTTGTATGTTTTTCTTTCTATGTAGATAAATATGATGTTATAATTTTTTAGAGATATATGATATTTTTATTTTATTATGACTATATTAATTTTATATTTTTGAACTTTATAATCAATAAAAAATTGATATATTATAATATTTAATATAGGATAATAAATACATGTTGCATTTATTTTCCTATATTTTTTTATGTTGTATAGTTGAAAAAATATATAAATTTGTCAAAAAATAAGTTTATATATCAAAAATAATTGTTATAAGTAATTTAATCGACAATTTAAATTTATATCAAAATTTAAATATAAAGCTAGCTAGATACAGTTTGTAAATTGAAATAAAGTAAACTAAATGATATTTTAGATTTGGAGGTGATATTATGTTTAGGGTAGTTATATGTGATGACGAAAAAATACAAAGAAGCATACTAAAAGAGTTTGCAGAAAAACTGTTGTCTGAAAGGTGTCTAAATTATCAAATATTGGAATTTTCCTGTGGAGAAGATTTACTCTCCAAATACCCAGAAAAAATTGACATTATATTTTTAGATATCCAAATGAAAGATATTAATGGAATTGAGGTGGCTAAAAAAATAAGAAAGTTTGATGAAAAAGTAGAGATTATATTTACAACAGCTTTTTCAGAGTATGCCCCACAAGGTTATGAAGTTCGTGCTTATAGGTATTTAGTAAAACCTATAGACTATAGTAATTTCGCAATGGGTGTAAATCTTTGTATTGATAACCTTCAAAGAAAGAAGGAACGTTATATAGTTTTGTACAACAAAAAAGGATTTAACAGAATACTGATAGATTCTATTTTGTATGTTGAAACTGTAAAGAGAGATTTAGTTGTACATACATCAGGTAGAGATTATAAAGCTAATATGAGTATGAAACAAGCGGAAAAGTTATTGTGTGAAAATGGCTTTTTTAGATGTCATACAAGTTTCATTGTTAACTTGAGAAGAATAGAAGATATTGGAGACAATATGATTACTATTAATGAAAAATTTATACCTATTAGTAAGTACAGACTCAAAGATTTAAAAGCAACACTAACAAGCTTGTTATGTGATATAATGTATTAATTTTGAAAAAGGTAAAGAAATATGGTAAAAAATATTTAGTGTCATCACAAAGCTATTGATTCAAAGCTGTCTTAATGTAGAAGAACTTTTCTATATTAAGACAGTCTTTATTATGTAAAATGGTAATTTAGCAGTTATCAATATTGTTTTATATGTAAGGTATGCTAATTATAATATGTATTAATTTAATTTTTAAATATTAACTTCAATATAATGTATTTTATATTTTGTACTATATCATATGTTGTATATAGTATTATAATATAATTCCAAATAAAAATATGGATATTGCACCTACAGCTATTGATACTGCAATAGACTTAAACTTATAAGCTACTAATAGTACTATTATACCTGAAATAATCTTAGGATTAGTAAATGAAAGGTATAGATTATCTCCATTAAAGAAAATATCTTTTGCTATTAGTGAACTAAGTATAGCAATAGGTATAAATTTCATGATATCTTTAATAGATTCAGGCATATCATTTTTTGAGAATATTATCATAGGTAAAATTCTTGGAATATAAGTAACAATTGCCATGCCTAAGATAACGATAATTATGTAATTATTATTCATAGTAGCCTTCCTTTCTATGTGTTAATTTTTGAATATAAAAACCAAATAAAGAAGATAAAATTGATGCTATTATAATAACTAAACTATTCTTAAAGAAAGTATATAAAACTACTGATAATAATATAGAAAGTATAGAAACAAGTACATATATTTTATTTTTAATTTGATTAACTATTAGAGTAATGAACATAGCTGTTAATAGAAAGCCAGCAACAGAATCGCTTATATGAACAATCTCTCCAAGAAATGCGCCCACGAAGCAACTTACAGCCCATACTAATATACAAAGGTTATTTAAGTATAAAGCATGTGTATCAGTCCAATTTCCATAAGTATATTTTTCTAAGTTTATAGCAAATGTTTCATCTGTAACACCATGACAAAAATACATTAAAAATTTCATGTTCTTATTTTTTATGTGCATATGTAAGTTAGAGCTCATTAGGAAGTTGCGAAGATTCAATATAAATGTAGTTAAAATTATCGAAGTAATACTTCCATTTGAAGCGAGCATAGAAGCAGCTACAAATTGTGAGCTACCAGCAAATACTATAAATGACATAAATAATATATAGAAGGCTGGTAGACCTGCTTTTTGAAGCATAATACCACAAATAAGTCCTAAGGGAATATATCCTAGAAATATTGGGATTGATGCTAGAAAGCTTTCCTTTAAGATTTCTCTTTTTGACATGTCTTTTTTCAAATACAATCACCCCTTAAAAATAATGAATATTTATAAAATTCTATAAATAATTGCTTCATTTTATTATAGCTATTTTAGCTAGTTATATCAATGCTTAAGATAGTAGCATGTAAGTATCAAAAAATCCACTTATAGTCTGTAGAACTTATGGTAATGATTTAATAAATAGTTTAATTCTATTAAAAGATTTCCTTTTATGCAATTTATTTATTGAAATATGATATAATGTATTAGGTATGTGGTATTATTTAACATGCAAGAGAAATTTTATTTGATTGGATTTTTTAGATACTAACAAAATATAGTTTTTTAATATTATTTTTTAATATTACTTACTGATATTAATTTTTAGAATAGTGCTTAAATGGGTTGTACAACATATAAAGATAATTATTCCCCCTAGATAAATAAAATTAAGATATATAATATTTAAATTACAAAATATGAAATATAATTAATAGTTAATTGTGAATAAAGAATAACAAAATATACAAGGGGATTGTCTAATAGAAAAGACAATCCCCTTTTTACAAATAATTCTAAATTGTGATATAAATCTAAAAATTTTATCGTAATATTTAACAATTTAATGACAATAATTGATATAATTAAGATAAATTAAGTATATAGTGTACTTATTTTATGTTTTTAGCAACAAATAGAGCATTTAAAAGATAAATTGTGCCACTTAAATTAAGGTTTAAGATGAACTATTAATGTAGATATATTAAAAACTTTTAGTAATGGAGAATATATGTGATATGAATAATAAAGTTAAGGTTGCAGTATTAGATACAGGAATAGATAAAGAACATGATTACTTAAAAGATAACTTAGTTGGAGGAATTGCTTTTGAATGTATACATGACTATATTTTTATATCAGACAAATTTGATGATGAAGATGGTCATGGAACTGCTTGTGCATCAATAATCAAAAAGGAGTATGAAGATGTAGAGCTATTTGTGATAAAAATTTTAGGTAATAAAGATAGTATTACAAATATAAAGGTTCTTGAAGAGGCATTAAAATACCTTTTGGATACTAATATAAGACTGATTAACTTAAGTTTATCAGTTATAGGTGTAGAAAGTGTTAAGGGCTTATTTGAAGTTTGCTATGAATTGTTTAGAAAAGGAAAGATAATAGTATGTTCCTTAGCTAATAACTTTGACTTGAGTTATCCAGCTATGTTTAACAATGTCATAGGTGTAAGGGCTTCTACTTTGGATATAGAGAATTCTTTTTGGTACAATAAAAAATATGATGTTCAATGTGTTATGGATAGTAATTCATATATAAGTTGTGATATAAATAATTCTTTCAGATTACCACCAAAATGTAATAGTTATGTAGCTGCAAAATTTACTGGGAAAATAGCTAAAATATTGTCAGAAGAGCCAAACATAACAATATACGCGTTAAATAAAAAACTCGAGTCTCTAGCAACCAAAAATTGTTGGAGTAGTTGTGATTTAGACAAGTATAGTAGGATTCCAGATTTTAAAGTGGATTTATATGATAAGGAAAATGCTCTGCTTGTGGAAGTTGCTGATGTTATTAGAGAGTGTTTAAATACTGAAGCTGATAATGAAAAATTATTTCAATGTAGCCTTTTTAATAAAGAGATAGGATTAGTTTATGATAATTGTTTTAATCTATTAGAAAAATTAGAGAACAGATTTGATTTGAAATTTAATTATATGGACATATCAAAATATGACTTAGTTTCCATATATACATTAACTGAATTAGTAGAAAGATATACAAATACAAAAGATAAATAAAAATTTATGAACCAAATTTAATGTAGAAGGTGTTAGATTATATGTATTCTTTGTCAGTAGATTAAAAGTGAAAAATATACTATAATTAGATAACATAAAATAAAATGCCAATACAGGGGGAATTAGATAATGAAATATGAAGAAGCATTAGAATATATATCACAAACCAATAAGTTTGGTATAAGATTAGGTTTAGAGAATATTGGGAAATTATTAGAACTGTTGGGAAATCCACAAGAAACTTTAAATATAATACATGTAGCTGGAACTAATGGAAAAGGTTCGGTGTGTTCTTTTATTTCTAATATACTAAGAGAAAGTGGATATAAGGTCGGCCTATACACATCTCCATATCTAGAAACTTTTACTGAGCGTATAAGAGTAAATGGAGAGAATATACCACAAGAAGATGTTGCTAGAATAATTGATTTAATAAAAGAAAAGATAGAAGTTATGGTAAGCCAAGGTTATGCATATCCAACTGAATTTGAAGTAGTTACTGCAATGGCATTTTATTACTATTCAGAGCAAAAAGTAGATTTTGTAGCTTTAGAAGTTGGATTAGGTGGAAGATATGATGCTACAAATATAATAACAAAATCACTTGTAAGTGTAATAACATCTATAAGTTTAGACCATACAGGAATACTTGGAGATACAATAGAAAAAATAGCATATGAAAAAGCTGGTATAATAAAGGAAAATGGAGTAGTACTTGTATATGACCAGACTGATGAAGCAAAGGATGTTATAAAGTCAGTTTGCAAAGAAAAAAATGCAAAATACATAGAAGTTAATTTTGACAATATAAATATAAAAAAATCAAACATAAACTTTCAAGTGTATGATTGTAATGTAATGGGAGAAACTTATAAGAATCTTGAAATAACGTTGATAGGTGAACATCAAATAAATAATTCTATATTGGCAATGAGTGTACTAAAATATCTAAAAGATACAAAAAAATTAGATAATGTAAGTGAAGAATCTATAAGAGAAGGTCTCATAACTACTAAATGGCCAGGAAGAATAGAAAAGATAAAAGAAAGTCCAATTTTTATAATAGATGGAGCACATAACGAAGATGGAGCAAAATCTTTAGCAAAAGCACTTGATAAACATTTTAAAGATAAAAAACTAACTTTATTAATAGGTATGTTGGAAGATAAAGATATTGATGGTGTTTTGGACATACTAATGCCTAAATTTAGCAAAGTAGTGACAACAACTCCTAATAATCCAAGAGCTATAAATTCAGATATATTAAAAGAAAAAATATTAAAATATGTAAGTGATGTAACGTCAAAATATGAAATAGAAGATGCAGTTAATTATACATTGGAAACATCAAATAAGGATGATATTATAATAAGTGCAGGTTCTTTATATATGATAGGCACAGTAAGAACTTTGGTAAAGAAATTATAATCTTATAAAATAAATACATATAAATATATAGATAAAAATAAAAGACATATAAAGAGGAGTTGGCTAAAATAATAGACAACTCCTTTTTTAATAAAATCAGTTTTTAGATGAGTGTATTACTATATATTATCAATATCTAGATAGATTGACGAATGGCTTTAGATAATTGGTCTGGGCAAGAAGTACCTTTACCTCCACAATCAATACCATTTAATTTATCAGCAATTTCAAGAGCATTTTGACCAATTATTAAACTCTTAAGCCCTAATAAATTTCCATTACATCCGCCTATAAACTCAGCATCAACAATCACATTATTTTCATCAACTTCAAAAAACATCTCTCTACAACAAACACCACTTGGGTTAAAAGTAACCTTCATAAAAAAGACCTCCATTAATTATTATTTCATTGTGTCAACATCAATAATAATACCAAATATATGTATAATAATGCAACTATAAAGCATAATACAAGCTAATAAAATAATATATTATTGTAGTATATGTATTGTAGAGAGGAGGGGTTATATGAAAATCTATATTTCTAACTACCTATCAAAGAGCATTAGTATAGTTGATTATTCTACGCTTGAACTAGAAAAAGAAATAGTATTAGAGGATAATATATATCCACATCATTTTTGCATAGAAAAGGAAAAAAATTTGATATACATACCTAGTTCGAGCAATGGAATACTATATGTTTTAGACTTAAGTAATGATAAAATAATTGATACTGTTTCTATAGGAGGAAGTCTTAGTCAAGTTATGCTTAGTGATAATGAGTTATTTGTAGCAAATGAAGATTCAAATAGCATATATATATTGGATAAAAACACATTAAATCCAATAGGAATCATTGGCGTTGATAATATGCCACATGGATTTGATTTTGACAGAGAGAGTAAAAAGCTATATGTACCATGTATAAATTCGATAGTATGTATAGACACAATAAATAAAAGTATACAAAAGAAAATCAATATGGACTTTAGAGCATGGCATATAGCACTTGATAAACAAAAGAAAGAAATGTATATATCAACACTTGATGGAAAGCTTGTAATAGTTGATGAAGTAAGTATGGATATAAAAAAGGTATTATATGAATTCTTATTGCCAGTAGAAATAAGGTTTAATTATAGTGGGAAAAAAGTTTATGTTGCTGACTTGGGTTATAATAATGTAAGAATTTTGGATTATACAACAAGTAAATATATTGGAAATATTGAAATAGATGGAATTCCTCAGGGATTAGAAATATCTAAAGATGAAAAGTTATTATTTGTATCAGATACTCAAGAGAACTCAGTTAAAGTCTATGAAACTGCAAATAACAAATTAATAAAGGTAATCAAGGTAGGAAAAGAGCCTACAACTATAGTTTGTTTGTAGGCCTTAATGTATGTCTCTTATAAGTAAGTCGATAACTTCAGCATACATATAAGATGCATTGTTTTTCCAATTGTTACAAATAAGTTTTGCTTGTTTCTCTGATGAAACATTTAGATTTAAATCTATTAAGTTAGATTGATTTTCTATGACTCTAAGATTGACAATGAATTCATTATCACTTTGTTTTACGAAGCTAGATTTTACTTGAGTATCTGCTAGTAAATTTTCTTTATTAGAATCTATATACTTGTCTATTTTTTCAGTAACACTAGTAGGTATTCGATTAAAAAAGTATTCTAGACTTTCTACGCCTCTTTGAGTAAGAGCATAATATTCTCTGTCAGAGTCTTTATATGTAGTCAAAAACTTAGATTCCATAAGCTGAGATAAAAGTTGTTGTAATGAAAAGTAATTCATCATTTCAGTCTCTAATACTACTTGAGTTATTTGAGAATTAGTTAAGTCCATTTTAATTTTTTCCAATATATACAAAATTAAAAGTTTGTGATAAGCTAATTCTTCAGATGAGTTTTCAAACATAAATATCATCCTCCGTCAAACTATTTCTATATATAATATATTAAACTAATTTATACAAAATTAAAAGAATAATTTGTATAGTATCATTAATCTTTAACAAATTATATAAAATTAATTTTATAAATGAAGACAAGAAAACAGGGCTACCAATCGGCAGCCCTGTTGATACCCAGGTGTCAAAATTTACTATCTATTTTCCAGCCATTTGTCTTTCAGCCATTTCAACTAATTTCTTAGTCATGTATCCACCAACATATCCATTTTCTCTAGCTGTTAAGTTACCTTTGTCTATGTTTTCATAGTTAGATAAACCTATTTCGTTAGCTATTTCTAATTTCATTTGATTTAAAGCTGCTTTTGCCTCTGGCACTACTGTTCTGTTTGAATTTGACATAGTAAATTTCCTCCTTAAATAATTAGTTTATGATGTCTAACAACACTTTTATTTATGTGATGTTAATACTAATTTCTCCAAAATAAAAATAATATATACAGAAAAATAAAGGTAAAAATGTAAAAAATATAAAAAAATTAAAAAAAGTAGTATTTTAAAGAGGTTAATTGGTCTAATATAGAGTTTATTTTTTTATTTGTTGTCCTATAAATTAAATATTACAGTACTTTTTTGAGCTAAAAAAAAATAAATTTTAAATATAGAAGAATTTATTTAAAAGGGGGAATAGTATGAAAAGAGAAGTTAAGAGAACTAAAGCTTTAATATATAGTGTTTTATTTTTTTCATTGTTATTGGTATTAATATTTGCTCTTGTTTATGGAATAAAATATGTATGCTCTAAATCTGATAACTCAAAAATGCCTATATATAGAGTTGATACAAATGAGAAAAAGATAGCTCTGAGTTTTGATGTTGCTTGGGGAACTGATAACATGGATGATATTCTTAAAATTTTAGATAAACATAACATAAAAGCTACTTTTTTTCTAGTTGGTAGTTGGGTGGATGATAATGAAGAAATTGTTAAAGCTATAGATGAAAAAGGACATGAGATTGGAAATCATTCAAATACTCATGCTAATTTAAAAGAAATATCAAAAGAGGATATAACAGAAGAAATAGAAACTACATCAGAAAAAATATTTAATATAACAGGTAAAAAGACCAATCTATTTAGACCTCCTTTTGGAGACGTAAACAATAAAGCTATGGACATTTGTGGAGATTTAGGTTATAAAGTAATTAAGTGGGATGTAGATTCGATAGATTGGAAAGAACTTGGCCCAAATCATGTAATTGAAAAAGTAATAAAAGAAGCTCAGCCTGGTTCAATAGTTTTATTTCATGCTAATATAAATGATGTAGATAACTATTTGGATACCATAATAAATCGACTTAAAAAAGATGGATATAGCTTAGTAAAAATATCTGATTTATTATATAAAGATAATTACATAGTTGATTCTAATGGAGTACAAAAACCAAAAAATTAATAATCAATAAATGTATATTTTTAGTAGTGTTGTGGAAAATTGTATAGTATATGTTAGAAAAGTGTCGATAAAAAGACGGTGTCTATTTTTTGACACTTTTTTATGCATGTATGTAATATCAATAATTATAGATTAAATCAGTAAAAAAAGCGTCTAATAATTGACTTTTTTTTATTGAGTTTAAATGATTAAATTGAACTACAAACGCTGTAAGATAGTATTTTCAAAGGGTATAACTTTGTTTAAAAGTTGGCATAGAAATTGCTTTGATAATAAGCGATATGTTCTATAGAAATAAACAATATGTTAAAGTCTTGTAATAGAAAAACAAGATTAATATTATTTGAACAGCTTATAAAAAAAATTAATATATTTAAGGGGGCGTACTAGTTGAACAAACTATATTCTATTTTATTAAAACAACACGTTGGTGGTCCAGATAAGCCAGTAGTAAGTGTTGGAGATGTAGTAAAAAAAGGAACTCTAATCGCAGAACCAGCTGGATTAGGAGCAAATATTTATGCCAGTGTTAGTGGAAAAATAAGTGAAATAAATGACCAAGCTATAGTAATTGAAGCTGATGAAGCACAAGATGATACTTTTGAACCATTAAAAGGAGAAAGTATACTTGATTTAATTAAAGAAGCTGGAGTTGTAGGAATGGGTGGAGCAGGATTCCCTACTCATATAAAATTAAATATAGATTTAAAAGGTGGAACAATATTAGCAAATGCAGCTGAATGTGAACCTTTACTAGCTCATAACATAAAAGAAATAGAAGAAAATCCAGAAATAGTTTACAAAGGTATAAAATATGCTATGGAAGTTACTAATGCTGGAAAAGGTATGCTAGCAATAAAGAGCAAACATCCAGAAGCAATAGCAGCATTCAAAAAAGTAATAAAACCAGGAGATAATATAGAGGTTGCTGAACTAGTTGATATGTACCCAATGGGAGAAGAAAGAGCTATAGTAAGAGATGTTCTAGGAAAATTACTTGAGCCAACTCAATTACCTTCAGAAGCTAATGCAGTAGTAATAAACGTAGAAACATTAACTAGAATAGTAGAAGCTGTTGAGCAAAAAAGACCAGTTATATCTAAAAATATAACTGTAGTTGGTCAATTAAACAGTGGAAAAGAATCTATAGTATTTGAAGATGTGCCAATCGGAACTACTGTTGGAGAATTAATTGAAAGAGCTGGTGGAATAAAAGGTGAATATGGTGAAATAATCCTAGGAGGACCTTTCACAGGAAAAGCTACTACTTTAGATACTCCAATAACTAAAACTAGTGGTGGTATAATAGTTACTATGCCATTTGTTAATGAAAAGAGAAAGATGGGTCTTTTAGTCTGTGCATGTGGACCTAACGAAGAAAGAATGAGAGACATAGCAGCTAAAATGGGCGTTACTGATATAGTATCAGTTCAAAAATGTAAACAAGCTCAAGAAATAAAAGGTGCATTAAAATGTGAAAATCCAGGACACTGTCCAGGACAAGCTCAAAAATGTATAGAATTTAAAAAAGCTGGAGCAGAAGTTATATTAATAGGTAACTGTACTGACTGTAGTAATACAGTAATGGGTTCTGCACCAAAATTAAAATTAGGTGTATACCATATCACTGACCATGTAATGAGAACAGTTAATCACCCATTAATAAGAAGAATAAAAGGTGACGTAAGATTAAAAATAAAATAATTAATTAATGTAAAGCCATATAATAAAAACATCTTTAGAAGTGAATCTTAAAAATTACTTCTGAGGATGTTTTTTGATGTAACATATAAGTTAAATTGATAAGATGTGCAAATAAGATGGAAAAAATAGACAAAAATTCATCTATATTGTATAATAATGACAATAGCTATTAAAATTATATCAGACAAAAATAGTAAAGCTCAAATATGTGATTTGTATTGACATATCTAAATTAAATTTAGTCAACTATCCAAATAGAGTAAAAGTTTTTGTGTTATTTAAAGATACTCTATGGTATCTTTTTTAGTATAAAAACGAATTTTTGTCTTATATTAGAAAAATTATCTTGAAATATTAGTTTGTATTTTAATACATTCATAAAAAGTGCACTTAAAGAGTTAAAACATTGAACAAAACATTAAAAAAATAAAAATTACAAAAACCTATTTATAGAAACTGTGAAGTATATCTTAAATTTGGGCACTTAAGGGATATATGGAGTTAGTAGTGCAACCTGCTATAAATATAAATAGGAGTAACTTTTAATTATCAAAAATATATAAACAGACATAATAAAGTACATAAATCATAGTAAATATAGATATAAAATATATTTTTGAAATAGCTCCCTACATTCATAAAGAGTGTAGAGTGGTAGAACATCTGCCCAAAACTCCTTTAATTGCTGGAAGTTCCTAAAGCTAACTAAACCACAACATAATCATGAAATAAGGATAGGTGTGATAGAGTATCTATTTGATAGATACTTGACGGTTACGAAAGTAGAAAAAATTAGTTAGATAGCATAAGGTTAAACCCTAAGCGCCTTAAAAATGGATAATCAGCAGGTAAGCTTCGAAAAGAAGAAACTTCAACGACTAGAGAGAAATCTCGTACCTACAAGTGTGGGGAAATGGGGAGTACCTAATTATTAGGTAATGATATAGTCTGTGCTTAATAGAAATATTAAGAAGTTCATTAGAGAACTGGTTAGGATTAACGACCCTAATTGAACATGCTAAAGATGTATTGTGGAATCAAATCTATACAATAATATAATATTTTGAATTATATTAGATAGATACAATATATATTTTTAGTATCAGGAGAATTTTGAAATTAAAAATTAAAAAATCAAGTATAATTAGTTTAGCCATCGCTTTGAGTATGGCATTTACTACATTTACACCAATAGTATCTTATGCTGCTGAAATGAATGGCAAAGATGTAGTATTTGATGGGGAGAAGCCATCAGATGGGCAAACTCCAGAAGGAGAACAACCATCAGACGGACAAACTCCAGAGGGAGAACAACCATCAGACGGACAAACTCCAGAGGGAGAACAACCATCAGACGGACAAACTCCAGAGGGAGAACAACCATCAGA
>NZ_JAGWCZ010000013.1:0-117815 GCF_020657855.1 Clostridioides sp. ZZV14-6153
CAAAATATCTGGCTTTATGGTTTGTTTCTTGTTTTATAAATTAACCTACTGTTTAATTTTCAAAGTTCATTTTTCATGTTTGCCCTTTTCTTAAGGACAAGTAATACTATATCACCTTAAAAATAATTCGTCAACAGCTTTTTAATATTTTTTTCAAAAAACTTTATACATTAAACTTTTTTAATTCATCTAAATCAAGTGCTATCAACATATTAAGTATACTTTTTCTTTTATTCTTATCTTGATATTTTTTTATAACTTCTTTTCTAATCTCACCTAACACATTCAAATATTCCTCATAATCCTCAGTATATTTTTCTTCAAGCTCCTTTTTTATTTTTGAAGACAAAGATGGACTTTTTCCCCCTGTGGATACACTTATAAGTAAATCACCTCTTTTTACATAGGATGGAATGGTGAAATTTGATATTTTTACATTATCAACAACATTTACTAGTTTTTTATTTTCTCTGCAATATAATCCTATTTCTAAATTCAACGCCCTATTATCTGTAGCAGCAATTATCACAGAACTACTTTCTATATATTCTTCTTTATAATTGTCTTTTATTATATTTATGTTCCCTTCTAAATCATAAAACTTATTTAAAATATGTTTAGAAACTACAGTAACACTCTTATTAAAATCTAGAAAGTTTTTGCATTTTCTATATGCAACCTCTCCTCCTCCTATTATGACTACATCTAAGTCATCTAATTTTAAGTTAATAGGATATAGCATTTTTACCCTCCAAAATTTTTATTAAATACATAAACAAATATAGAAATTGTAAGGTCACTCATATTTTCATTTACTAGGACTATAGAGTACTAGACTTGTAGATAAAATAGTTTAAAATAACAAATTACAATTTCTATACTTTTCATAATACTTTATATTTTAATAGCTTATTTTCTTAATAATTTAGCAATATCTTTAGCAAAGTAAGTTATTATTATATCTGCTCCTGCTCTCTTTATAGATGTGATTGCTTCAAGAATTACATCTTCATTTAATAATCCTTCTTTAACAGCTAACTTAAGCATAGAGTATTCTCCACTTACATTATAAGCAGCTAAAGGCAAATCAAAATTATCTTTAACTCTTCTTATGACATCTAAATATGATAATGCAGGTTTAACCATAAGTATATCTGCACCTTCTAATATATCAAGTTCCGTTTCTATCATAGCTTCATTGCTATTTGCAGGGTCCATCTGGTATGTCTTTCTATCTCCAAATGATGGTGCTGAATGAGCTGCTTCTCTAAAAGGCCCATAAAAATTTGAAGCGTATTTAACACTGTAAGCCATTATACCGATATTTTCCAGACCATTTTCATCTAAAGCTTCTCTTATTGCGTGTATTCTTCCATCCATCATGTCAGATGGAGCAACCATATCTGCTCCTGCTTTAGCATGACTTACAGATATCTTAGCTAAATATTCTAATGATTTATCATTATCAACATAACCAGTATCTGTTAAAATTCCACAATGCCCATGACTTGTGTACTGACACATACAGACATCTGTTATTACATTTATATTTGAATCTATTTCCTTTATCTTTCTAATCGCTTTTTGTACTATTCCATTCTCATTAAACGCTTGTGATGCACATTCGTCTTTTTCATCTGGTACACCAAATAACATTATATGTTCAATTCCCAAATCTCTTATTTCTTTTATTTCTTCTTCCAACATGTCTATTGATAAGTGATAAACATCTGGTAAAGATTTAATTTCTTCTTTTACATTCTCACCTTCTACTACAAATAGAGGGTATATTAAATCTTCCACATTTACTTTAGTTTCTCTCACCAAATTTCTTATTGCTTTACTTGCTCTTAGTCTTCTTGGTCTTCTTAACATCTCAATCCTCCAAAATTAATTTTCTATAATTAAATCTACTAATCCATTTATTGTAGATGTTGTAGCCTCTTTATATAAATTTATTCCTAAATTATTTATTGTCTCTGTAGTTATAGGCCCTATAGACAATACTTTTATTTTATCTAAGATTTTAATATTTTCTTTTCCTATAATCTCAATAAGATTATTTACTGTTGATGAACTTGTAAATGTTATATAATCTATCTCATTAGAATTTAAAATATCTAATATCTCATTTCTTTTATCTTCATCTATCACTGTTCTATATGTATGTATTTCTGTTACTTCACAAATATCTTTAAGTTTATCAACTAAATAGTCTCTAGCATTTTCTGCTCTAGGTATGAGTATCTTATCATTGTCATTTAAAATTGGTGCTAGCTCTTCATATAATGATTCTGCTACAAATTTTTTTGGTACTATATCTGCTATAATTCCTCTTTTTTTCAATTCACTTGATGTAGCTGAGCCTATAGCACATATCTTTAGATTAGACAATATTCTTGAATCAAAATTCATTTCATAAATCTTCTCAAAAAATATTTCTACTGCATTTTTACTGGTTAGAACTAGATATTTATATTCACTTATATTTTTTATTTCATTTTCCAATTTAGTATTATCTTGTATTTTTTCTATCTTAATAGTAGGTATCTCTATTGGATTCCCACCTAAATCCATTATCTTTTCAACTAATACACTATTTTGATTTCTAGACCTAGTTACAGCTATACTTTTTCCAAATAAAGGTTTACCTTCAAAGAAATTCAGTTTTTCTCTAAGTCCTACAACACTTCCAACTACTATAAGAGTTGGTGGTTTTACTTCTTCTTTGATAGCAACTTCATATACATTTTCAAGTGTAGATGTAACAACCCTTTGATTATACCTAGTTGCCCAACTTATAAGAGCAACTGGTGTATCTTTGCTTTTTCCCTCTTTCATCAAGTTTTCACTTATTTTCTTCAAGTTAGAAATCCCCATCAAAAACACAAGAGTACCTTTATTGTTTGCAAGAGCATTCCAATTTAATTCTCCACTATCATCACCTTTCAAATGACCTGTTATTACATGAAATGATGAAGCATGGTCTCTGTGTGTTATAGGAATACCCGCATAGCATAAGCCTCCTATTGCAGAAGTTATCCCTGGAACTACTTCAAACTCTATACCTTCATCCACTAGAGTCTCTGCTTCCTCTCCACCTCTACCAAATACATAAGGGTCTCCACCTTTCAAACGAGTCACAAGTTTTCCTTCTTTAGCTTTTTCTGATATAACTCTATTTATATCCTCTTGTGGTAAAATATGATTGCTTGATGCCTTTCCTACATATATAAATTCACAATCTGGTTTAGCTTCTCTTAAGTAACTACTATTTGCTAATCTATCATATACTATTACATCTGATTTTCTTATACACTCTAAACCTTTTATAGTCATGAGTTTATAATCACCTGGTCCTGCACCTACTAAGTAAACCTTACCCTTCATAATTTTCATACTCCTTCAATACAAGTTTAGCTAACTTTAAACCTAACTCTCTAGGAGAAGAAATATCTCCTTCTATGGACTTAATTACTATTTTATTTCCATCTGAATCACCATATAAACCAGTAAGATGTATTTTATCTTGATTTATTTCACAATAAGCCGCCATTGGGATATGACAACTTCCATTCACACCATCTAAAAATCCTCTTTCAGCTAATATTTGGATTTCTGTATCATTATCTTTTAGCGAGTTCACTATTTCCTCAACATCACTATCATTACTTCTTATCTCTATAGCTAAAGCCCCTTGAGCAGGTGCTGGAATAACAACATCAACAGGTAAATAAGAACTTATTTTATCTTGTAAATTAGCTCTTATTATTCCTGATGCAGCTAATACTATTCCATGTAGATTTTCATCTTTGATTTTTCGTATTCTAGTCTCTACATTCCCTCTAACTTGAACTATGTTTAAATCAGGTCTTTGCTTTAATAATTGAAACTTTCTTCTTTTACTCCCTGTTCCGATTACTGCTCCATGAGGTAAATCATCTAAGCTTTTATATTCATCTCTAAGTATTAACACATCTCTTGGGTCTTCTCTTTTAGGTGTATGAGCAAATTTTAGTCCATCTGCTAAATAAGATGGCATATCTTTCATACTATGTACGGCTATATCTATCTGTCCATCCAATAATTGTTGCTCTATTTCTTTTACAAATAATCCTTTATCGCCTATCTTATCTAAGGAAACATTTTGAATTATATCTCCTTTTGTTTTTATAATTTTGATTTCAAAATTAATATGAGGATATTTCTTTTTTAGCTCATTTATTACCCATTCAGTTTGTATAAGTGCTAGATTACTACCCCTAGTTCCAACCACAATATTCATATTAAATCTCCTTTAAGTATTACATTCGTCTATTTTATTTTGTTATCTTTATTTACTAGTATTGTAGAAAAATAAGATATCTTATCTTCAAGGTGTGCTTCTCTTAAATCCTTAAATACAGTTTCACTATCTTGAGACGAATTACTAACTAAAATAGCATGTTCTATCAGATTATATTTTTCTAATTTTTTTATTATTTCTTTAAAATTCTTATACACTTTCATTAACACTATGGAATTATAATTTTGTAGAGCATTCTCTATCTTATCATCTTCCATAGTACAAGGAACTACTACTAATGCTTCTCTATCCATAACCAATGGAAAATTTTGATTAGATGCTATATTCGAAAATGAAGAAATTCCTGGTATAGTTTCTACTTCTATCTCATCTACTATTCTGTTCATTATATACACATATGTACTATAAAGCATAGGGTCACCCAGTGTTACAAATCCTACATTTTTTCCATTATTAACATCTAAGATAATTTCCTCTGCTACATTGTCCCAAGCTAGTTCTTTTTCATTTCCGTCAAAACTCATTGGGAAATGTCTAGATTTTATCTCTAATGATTCTGGTAAATATTCATTAACTATTGATAATGCCAAACTTTCTCCACCCCTTTTTGACTCTGGAGTGTATAAAATATCTAGTTTTTTTAGAGTATTAACTGCTTTTATTGTAAGTAAAGAGCTATCTCCTGGTCCTGTTCCTATACCATAAAACTTAGCAGTTTCTGCACATTTAAGAGCATGACGAACAAATTTATCTTGTATATAAGGATTTTCTCCTAGCCCTTTTAAATGAATTTTCACATTAAATCCATTATCTTCAAGTATTGTCTTCCAAGAATCCTCTTCATCTCCTGCCATATCATTTATAGCATGGTCACCTGCAACTAACATAAATGGCATTAAATTTATAGTTTTTATATTTCCTTCTTTTAATCTTCTCATTACATGTTCTATTTCTGGATAACCTTCAACTGTACCAACATAAGCATTTACTCCATTATCTCTAAGCATATATTCTAAGGCTGGGTATGCTGAATGAGACTCATGAACTGTTCCATGTCCCATAAATACTACTGCTTCATCACTTTCCATATGAGGAATTTGATGTTTAATTGCCTCTACTGATTCTTGATAGTCCTCTATGTGAGTAAGTAAAGGTCTACCTAATACAAGTTTTTTAAATTTAGAAGAATAGCTTTCTACTTGTTCTTTTAGCTTATTAAATTCTTCTCCACATATAATATGAAGCGTTTGAATTATTACTTCTTCATACCCTTGCTCATATATTTTATCTAAAGCTTGTATAGGGTTGTCTATTTCTATGCCATCTCTTTTCTTTATTTTGTTTATTATCATGTTTGATGTATAAGCTCTAAAAAAATCATAATTTTTTAATGAATTTTTTATTTTATTTTCACATGCATCTATTGTCTTTTCTCTTGTTTCATGATAGCTTGTCCCAAAACTTACTACTAATAAGGCTTTCTTCATATCTTCTCCTCCTAAAAATCACACAATTACGTCTTTAATTTTATTTATGTCATTAATTACATTTTCATAGTTAATCGATTCTCGTTTAATAATTACTACTGGTATATTGAGATTTTTACATGCATTTACTTTTTCTAAAAAACCTCCTGCTACCCCACTTTCTTTTGTTATAACTAAATCTACATCATAATGTTTATATGTTTCTTCGTTTATACACTGGCTAAACGGACCCTTCATTGCTATTATATTGTCTGCATTTAAACCTAATTTTTCACAACTTAAGATAACTTCACTTGTTGGAAGAACTCTAACCACTAAATTTTTATTACTTATTTCTTCTACAAATCTGTTTAAATTTTTACTTCCTGTTCCTATAAATATATTTTTTCCTATTTTATTTGCAATTTTACAAGCTTCTTCAATTGTATTTACTATAAACTTATTGTCATAATTTATTTCTTCTATTAAAGATTTTCTTTCAAATCTTATATATTCTATGTTTGATAACTTTGCACAAGTAATAGCATTTTTAGATACTTCGACTGCATAAGGATGAGTAGCATCTATTATCCTAACTATATGATTATCCTTTATAAACCTTAGCATTTCTTCTTTTCCAAGCTTACCTAAAACTATATTATTTGCATGTTTTTGTGCAAGTTCTTTTCCATATTCTGTAGTTACTGAAAGTACATAGGGCTGATTTTCCAATTCATTTATCCTATCACATATAGCTAAACTATCTGAAGTTCCTCCTAAAATCAAAATCATACTGTATAACCTCTTGGAGTTATCATCAGTTCACCATCAATATAAGTAGATTTATTTCCGATTATAACCATAGTAGTCATATCAACTTTTTCAAAATCTATATTCTCAAAAGTACATATAAACTTAGTTTCTTTTTCTCTACCTACATCTTTGACGACTCCAACAGGTGTATTTCCATCTTTAAACTCTCCCATTATTTTAAATGCTTTACTTAGATGTTCACTTCTTCCCTTACTTCTTGGATTATATAGACATATTACAAAATCAGCTTCTGCAGCTAACTTTAATCTTTTTTCAATTACTTCCCATGGAGTCATTAAATCACTTAAACTTATATGGCAGAAATCATGCATAATAGGCGCTCCAAGTATAGCCGCTGCACCAATACTAGCAGTAACACCTGGAATTACTTTAACTTTTATATCTTCACTTTCCTTAGATATTAATTCTAAAATAAGTCCTGCCATTCCGTATATACCAGCATCTCCACTACTTATAACTGCTACTTTTTTCCCTTTTTTTGCTTCCTCTACTGCTTGTTTACATCTATCAACTTCTTGTCTCATACCATTTTGAATTACTTCTTTATCACTTATAAATTCTTCTATTAAATTTATATAAGTCTTATATCCAACAATAGCCTCAGAGTCCTCTATTGCTTTTATCGCCTCCAAAGTCATTGTATCTTTACTGCCTGGTCCAATTCCTACAACATATATCATATTTTTATTCTCCCTACTGAAAAAGTTATTCCTTTACATTTATGTTTTTCAACTATTAAGTTCCCTTTACTTAAAAGATATGCTACAGGTTCTGCTACTGAATATACACCTACATTTTTTTTCACAAAATCAGATTTATCAAACATATCATCAACCTTGGATATTTCATCCCTTGAAAATGTCTTAAATGGCACTTTTAGTTTTTTTGCTAAATCAATGATTGCATTTTCATCTTTTTTTAGTTCTATACTTCCAATTATTTTCACAGCTTTAATATCTATATTTTGTTCCTCAAAAAATTCTAGTAAAGAATCAAACATCAACTTACTATCTGTGTATTTTCTACACCCAATCCCTATAACTATATCTTTTGGAATCACTTTTATTATTTTTTCTCTGTAATAATTATGCGTAAAGTTATTATCCATCTCTAAATTATCTATCTCTAAACTTTCAATATCTTTAGTAAAATTTATCTTGTTGCTTACTATAACTATTCTTTCTATATCTTTATTTAAACAACTATCTTTTAATTCTTTACTACTTTTTATAAGCTTAAATCCTCTAGTGTCAACTTGATAGCCTTCCTCAACATACAAACCAACACATTTGCCATTTACTAACATAGAATTTACTTCTTTTACATTTTCTCTAAAGTTATCAATATAAGCATTTAATTTTTTTGCTATCATATCTAAAGAAGCTTTTTGGTTTACATCAGTAGCTGTTGTTATTACTGGATTCGCATTGATAAGACTACTTATATAATGTGTTAAACTATTTGCTCCTCCAACATGTCCACTCAATAAACTTATTACATTTTGTCCTTTCTCGTCTATCACTAGAATTGCAGGGTCACTAAACTTACTTCTTATATATGGTGCTATACTCCGTACAACTATCCCTGTCGCCATTATAAATATTATGTACTCAAATTTATTAAATACCTCTCCTACAAAATCACTTAGTTTTTTTTGTATTATTTGCACAGAATCTTCCTGACTAATAGATAAAGTACCTTTTTTATTTTTTATTTGATATACAATACAATTGTCTACTAAAGATTCTATCTTTCTAGCTAAATTTTTTCCGTTTTCAGTAATACAAATTATAGCGATATTACCCTCTATACTCATGTTTAAAATCCTTATCATATAACTTTGAATTATTATATTCTTCTCCTAAAAATCTACCTACCATTATTAAAGCCGTTTTATTTATGTTATTTTCTTTAACTTTTACAGCTATATCATTTAAAGTTCCTTTAACTATTTTTTCATCCGCCCACGTAGCTTTATATATAACTGCTATAGGTGTGTCCTTTGGATAACCGCCTTCTAATAATTTAGATACAACCTTCTCAATCTCTTGAACAGATAAAAATATTACCATAGATGTCTGATGCTTAGCATAAGATTGTATTGATTCCTTTTCAGGAACTGGAGTCCTTCCTTCCATTCTCGTTATAATGACACTTTGAGAAATTTCAGGAACTGTATATTCCACTCCTAGAGATGAAGCTGCTCCTAAAAAAGAACTCACTCCTGGTGTACAATCATAGTCTATATTCAATTTATTTAAATCTTCCACTTGTTCTCTAATTGAACCATATATAGAAAAATCTCCTGTTTGTAATCTCACAACAGACTTGTTATTTTCTATACCATCTCTCATAACATCTATTATTTCTTGTAAATCCATATGTGCACTATTATGTATTTGACAATCTTCTTTACAATATTCTAAAAGCTCAGGATTGACAAGTGACCCTGCATATATTACTACATCTGCATTACTTAATAGTTTATACCCTTTCAAAGTTATTAGTTCTTTGTCTCCAGGTCCTGCTCCTACAAAATGTACTTTATTCATCATCATTTTCCCCTTTTTCACAAGATATTATATATATAGGATTTAGTGGTTTAAAATATTCACCTTTTCCCAGTTTCTCTAGTTTAGAAACATTTAAAACACATACATCTATTTCTTTAAACCCATATTTTCTAAGTAACTTTAGAGTTTGGTTAAATGTTTCTATGATTATAAAATTAGCTACAAGTCTTCCTCTTGTAATTAAAGTTTTTTTAGACCATGCTATTATTTCTTCTAAGTTATTTCCAGTACCCCCAAGAAAAATAGAATCAACTTTAGTATTTAAGTTTATGTTTATCGGTGCATAGCCTTTTATTACTTCTATATTTTTTAAATTGAACTTTTTTATATTTTTTTCTATAAGCTCTACAGCATCATCATTTTTCTCTATAGATATAACATTTAAATTGGGATAGTTATATGCAGCTTCAATGCTTACACTTCCTGTACCAGCACCTATATCTATGAAATTCTTAGCATTTACTAAATTTAGTTTGCTTATTGATATTGCTCTAACTTCTTCTTTAGTAATTGGAACCTTACCTGTTATAAATTCACTATTCTTCATCTAAAATCACCACAACATTCATTCCGAAATTGTCCATTCTTATTATTTCTTCTGGCTTTGCTATTGTTATTTTTTCATTGTTGTATGATAAATTCTCACCTACAACAATAATTTTATTTAAATTTCTATCTATTATTTCTTTACTTATTTGCTTTGGCCCTATCTTAGAATCTGTAACCATACATACTTTTTTATGTGATAGTATATAATCGAAATCTGGTATTTTACCATGACTACTGGTAATATATAAATCATTCATATCAACATATATCCTTGAAAATATATATTGTAAAGAACTAATTCCAGAAACCATATTTAACATCTTATTATCAATATTTTTAGATAAATATTTACCTATACCATATATCAATGGGTCACCTGAAGCTATTATTGATATTTGCTTTTCACTATTGTTATTTATATACTCTACAATTTCTCTTAAATTAGAATCTAATATTATTTTTTCTCCTTCAAAGTTTTTTACAGATTCTAAATTCCTTCTGCCACCAATTAATACATCTGAAGTAGAAATTAAATTTTCACCTTTTTTTGTTATATAGTCTAAGTTACCAGGCCCTAAACCTATTATATTTATCATATAAAAACCTCCACTAAAGCATCTGTATTATCTGATTTTCCTAACAAAGACTTATCCATTGAAAAAATTATTACTTCTACATCAATATCATCTACATCTTCATTTAAATACTGCTTTACTCTATCTCTACATTTATTACTCAATATATTATAAACCTGTTTATATTCGCTATTATTTATTAACTCTACAGCTTCTTCAGCCGTTAAACACTGATTTATTTTATGTAAAAATTCATGTGTAGCTCCCATTAAAGCTAGATTTGCCACTAATATCTCACTTCTAGCATCAGCTACTTTACTATGAGTATTAAAAATTCCAGCTGATACTTTTATAAATTTACCTATATGCCCAGCCATCAATATTTTTTTATATCCTATTCTTTGAGCCTCTTTAATCATATAACCTATAAAATTACTGGTTCTTACTACATACTTAATATCTAAGTTCAGTTTCTCTCTTATAAATTGTTCTCCATGATTTCCTGGAACTAATATTATTTTGTCTAAACCTTGTTCTTTTTTCATTTGGAGCTCTATAGATAAAGATTTTTTCCATCCCTCATCGCTCATAGGCTCAACTATCCCAGTTGTACCTATTATAGATATTCCTCCAACTATTCCTAACCTTGGATTAAATGTTTTTTTTGCGATTTCTTCTCCTTGTGGAGCAAAGATTGTTATTTTTAAAACTTTATCATACCCAAACATAGATTCATAATCACTTTCTATAAGCTTTATTATTTCTTGATTTATCATCCTTATTGGAGTTGGATTTATAGCAGGTTTACCAACACCTACACTTAATCCTTTTTTAGTTACTACTCCAATACCAGTTCCACCATAGACCCTAATAAATTTATAGAGTTCACTTTGACACTCTTCACTAATATTTATGTTATCAATATTTTCTAAGGTAAGATAATTATTGCTATCATCAGTTTTAGATATAATTTCAGCTCTTGCATAGATATCCATAGTATGTGTTGCATCTATATCATCTCCACCATCTTTTTTTACAGAACATTCTACAAAGTCATCAGAAATATTTACATTATCAACATTTAATGATAGCGGTATTCCCTTAGGAGTATCTATGTTTATAGTATCAATTTTATTTTTTGTAATCATCATATATACAGCAGCCTTAGATGCACCTGTAGCACAAGAACCTGTAGTATATCCTCTACGATACTTTTTCCCATCTATATATACATATTCTTCCATATAGATACCTACATGGCATATAAGATAGCATTTACTATTGCTGCTGCTAAATTACTACCACCTTTTCTACCTTTAGAAATTATATATGGTATATCTGTCTTTTCAACTTCATCTTTTGACTCTTGTGCTCCTACAAAACCTACTGGAACTCCTATAACTGCATCTACATCCAATTTTCCTTCTGATTTCATTTCCATGACTTTATATAAAGCTGTTGGTGCATTCCCAAGTACAAATATCTTTCTTCCTTCTTCTTTTGCTGCAATTTCTACAGCTGCCATGGAACGGGTAATACCTTTTTCTTTAGCCACTTTTGCAGTTTCATCATCTGCTACCAAACATTTATATTTGCATCCCAATGCTTCCAGCTTCTTTTTATTTATTCCACTAAGAGCCATATTTGTATCTGTATAAATACTTGCATTATTTTTTAGTGCATTTATTATACTATCAACTGCCTTTTCTGATATTTTTAATATATCCAAGTAATCAAAATCAGCAGTAGTATGTATAGCTCTTTTTATTATTTTTTCTTCAATCTCATCTTTAAATTTATAATCTGGTCTGATTTCATCTATTATTCCTTGTATTAATTCAAAACTTCTCTCTTCTATTTTCATAGGATTCTTTATGTATTCCATTCTACTTCCCCCTTAATTCCACCATCTATTATATCCAAGGTATAGATTTTATTATAAACAGAATTTATATTAGACTCATATAATACATCTATTAATTTCTTATCATTCATAAGCTTATCAATTAAAATACCTATTACTGTACCACTATGGGCAATATTTACTCCATAGGCTCCATATAGCTTGGATATTTTTATTATTTCATTTAAGTATTCTTTTTTTTCTATATTTTCATTTGCTAAACTACTTAATGTACAAGCCTCTCCAACTAAGGATAAATCATCTTTCTTCAGACCTTCTTCTAAAAGAGCAAATGACTTTTTTATAGTTTCCTTATTTTCGATTTTTAACTTACTATAATCTTTCCTCATTCTAATTTTCATCGTATCTAATACTTTATTAGGTTCAAGAATTATAACTTTTGCATTAGTTATATTTCCTAAGTATTTTATAACAGTGCCATTTAGAGGATTAAATATACTATTTTTATTTATAAATATAGAGTCTGTTGGTTCTATTTCTGCTGCCAATTTCGATATTTCTTCACTGTTTAAATCTTTATCTATCAACGATAATGTTGCTTTTATAGTAGCTCCTATATCAGCTGTCGAACTTGCCATTCCTTTTCCAACAGGTATTTTACTGTTTATATTTAAAGAAATGTTTTTGGTATCTTTTTTAGGCAAATTAAATTTTTCAAATACCTTTTCTATAGCTATTCTTGATTTATATCCACCTAAATTTATATCTTTTAATTTCTCTTCAATACATACCTTAGAATACATATTTATAGCATATGAACATAGATATTCTTCATCATCTATTATCCCTTGAACAAACTCTCCACATGATGCTGGGCATATTCCATAAGATTTCATTTTAATCTCCTAATAAATTTTTTATATTTTCTATAAGAATTTTATTATCTTCATGAGATTTTATAGCTATCCTTATAAAACTGTCATCCAATCCTATAAAGTTAGACGCATCTCTAACCAATATATTTCCACGCTTAAACAAATCTTTTTTTAACTCATCAGCTATCTTCTTATAAAGTTTTATTAGGATAAAATTAGCATCTGTATCATAAACTTTTATGTTTCTTATATCTTTTAACTCTTGTAACATGTATTTTCTTTCTTTTATGTAGAACTCTTTACTATTTCTAATATAATCTTTATCTTCAAAAATAAAATTGGATAGCATATCAGCAAAAGAATTTATAGTCCAGGGTTCTTTATACTCATAAATTTTATCCATAATCTTGCTATTACTTGTAAGACCATATCCTAATCTTAAACCAGGCATTCCAAAAAATTTAGTCACAGCCTTAATTATAAATATATTTTTATTTGACTCTATATATTTAACTAAACTATATTCATTTTCATTTTCAACAAATTCCATAAAAGTTTCATCAATTATTAGCATCTTATTGTTTTCATTTAGTAAACAAACAAGTTCCTTTAAATCTTGAACATTCCCACTAGGATTATTAGGATTACATATAAATAAACTATCAAATTTTTCAATTTTATTTTTTACTGTATCTATATCAAGTTTAAAATTATTATTTGAATCTAATTCTAAATCTATAATATCTATATTATTTAATTTGGCACTTCTTCTATACTCTGAAAAAGTGGGGTTTATTATAGCCAATCTTTTTTTAATACTCTTCATAAGCAAATAAATTATCTCTGTTGCTCCATTTCCAGGTATTATAAAGTTTGGATTTATATTTATATATTTTGAGATATTTTTTCTCAAGTTTGTATAATTTATATCTGGATAATTCCTACATTCATCTAACCCTCTTAAAATATATTTTTCTAAATTTGGCAAAACCTTTGGATTTATATTTGAACTAAAATCTATTATTTCTTTTGGGTCTTTCCCATACAATTTTGCCATTTCGTCTACATTAGCACCATGCCCCAAATCCTTCATCTACATCCCCCTTAAATTAGTACACAATTAAGTTATATAATTAAGTTAATAAAAATCATCCTACATGCCACAGATATCAGCGTAAATGCTAATATAGAAGTCAATGAAGAGGCATACATAATTTTATTTGTTTTAATTATATCTTCTCTATCTATCACTCTAATTTTATCTCCTATTGTTGGCTTATATACTTTTTGCCCAGAATAAACATTGGTTCCTCCTAGTTGAATTCCTAAGGCTCCTGATATTGCACCTTCTGAAAAAGCACAATTTGGACTTTTATGATTTTTTCTATCTCTAATAGAAATTTTAAAACAACTCTTATAGTTATAACCAAGAAAAAAACTCCCTATAGTCATAAGAATAACAGATATTCTTGCTGGTATATAATTAGCTATATCATCAATTTTAGCAGAAGCAAAGCCAATATCTTTGTATTTTTCATTCTTATATCCAACAGTTGAGTCAAGGGTGTTTATAGCTTTATACGCCATAGCAAGTGGTGCTCCTCCAATAAATGCATAAAGCATAGGTGCAATTATACCATCTACAGTATTTTCTGCCACAGTTTCTACAGTTGCTCTTATTATTTCAGGTTCACTTAAATTAGTTGTATCTCTACCCACTATATAAGATAGCTGCATTCTGGATTTCTCTATGTCTCCAGTCTTTAATACATTATAAATTTTTATAGCTTCATCTTTTAAACACTTTGTTGCTAACGTCGTATAAATTATGAACCCATTTACTATGATACTTAATAATACATTAAAACTACATAGCTTCACTATAACATAGGTTACTAAGTAGGTTATTCCAACAGTTACAAACCATAATATAAATCCACCAATTTTTAACTGCTTTCCATTTTTAGAGACCTTTCTTATTATTCCTTGGATAAAATTTATAAGTTTTCCAATAAATCTTACTGGATGAGGAAAAGAATATGGGTCTCCTACAATTAAATCTGTTATATACCCTATATAAATAGATAAAATATTCATTTACTCATTTCCCTTTTCCAAAAAATTTTCTATGCAGTTTAAATTATTATAAAAATGTGTGTGAAGGTATGTTGCCAGTGTATTTCCTTTGCTATAACCTCCATCCCATTCTTCTATTAAATTTCCATCTCTTTCTTTTTTCATTGAATATGCACATTTTTCATCACTTTCAAATATTGAATGATGAAACTCATGCCCTTTAATAATTTCTCCTGCTTTAGATAAAATTGTATTTTCTTTAGCTACACCAAGGCAATATCCAAACCTCTTTAGAGAAGCTGTCATCTTACTAGTTCCATTAAATATACCAACCATATTAAATTCTTGTTCTTCTTGATTAAGTAACTTCTCACCTAAGTACATTAATCCACCACATTCTGCATAAATAGGAATATTATTATTATGTGCTTCTAATATAGAGGCTCTCATTGATTCATTTGCTTCTAGTTCTTTCCCAAATATCTCTGGAAAACCTCCTCCAATATAAATATAATCTGAATTTGGTACTGATGTATCTTCAAGAGGACTAAAATAGTTTACTTCTAATCCAAGTTCCTCTAAAAGTTCTATGTTTTCCCTATAATAAAAATTGAATGCCTTATCATATGCTATGGCTATTGATTTATCCTTAATCTGTTCTTTTATCTTATTATTTTCTATTAAATTTTGAAAATCAAAACTACTCTCAAATTCATCACTTTCTGAGATTTCGATTATTCTATCAATATCTATGTAGTTTTCAATCTCATCAGCTAAAGTATAAAACTTTTCTCTTAAAGATTTCATCTCCACACTAGGAATTAGACCTAGATGTCTAGATTCCAATGAAAATTTATTATTTGGAGGAAAATATCCCAACACTTCGATATTACAATATTTCTCTATAGAGCTCTTAATTATTTGATAATGGCTCTTAGTTTTTACATTATTTACTATAACACCTTTTATATCCACATCTTTATCTAGTTCCCTATATCCTAGTACCATAGCTGCACTAGATGCTGCCATAGATTTTCCATTTATAACTAGTATAACTGGAGCTTTTAATACCTTAGAAGTATGTGAACTTGTGCAGTTATCTAAATCTATCCCAAAACCATCATATAATCCCATAACTCCTTCTACTACTGAAATATCTGCATCCTTTGAAGATTTATTTACTATATACTTTATCTTTTCATCATCTAACATATAAGAATCCAGATTTCTAGAATGTCTTCCAGTTATAAATGTGTGATATGAAGGGTCTATATAGTCTGGCCCTACTTTATACGGCTGTACTTTCATATTTCTCTTAACTAAAGCCTGCATTATTCCTAATGATATTGTAGTTTTCCCAACTCCACTGCTAGTACCTGCAATCAAAATCTTTTTCATAATACACCTCCTACCTAAAGTATAAATATAAAGTCATTCTTATTTCATAATTTCATATATCTTCTCTATGTCTAAATGTTCTCTTAAGAAATCTGCCAATTTATCATACTCTTTATCTTTAAACTCATCAAAAGAACTTACAGTACTTTCTAATACTTTTAATCCCTTTTTCTTCCTTATATTATTTAAAATTGCTCTTGTAAAATCTATTTCATCAAATATTCCATGAAGATAAGTACCAATTACATTACCTTCTTTATTTACACTTCCTTCAGTATAATTGACTTCTTTATCTAGTTTTTTTGTTATCAAATCTAAACTACTTACTTTATTACTACGATTTGTAATTCCCATATGTATTTCATAACCTTTTACTTTCTTACCTTTAAGGTCGTTCATATATTCACCAGCACATTCAATAATGGTAGCTTCTACTTGAGTTGTAGTCTTTTCCTCTTCAAATATTGTTTCTGTATCTAAAAGACCAATTCCATCTAATTCTTCAATTTCACTTTCAACATGATAAGGGTCTTTTAATTTTTTACCTAACATTTGATACCCACCACATATTCCAAATATCAATTTACCCTGACTATGTAAGTTTTTAATTTGTGACTCAAGACCACTTTCTCTTATGTACTTTAAATCATCTATAGTACTTTTAGTTCCAGGTATTATCAATATATCTGGATTTCCTATAGCTTCTCCATAGTCTACATATCTAAGGCTTACATCTTCTTGTGTTTCAAATATATTAAAATCTGTAAAATTTGACATATGTGGAGTTCTAATTATTTCTATATGTATATCATTTTTATCCATTTTTTTCTTAAATCTAGTTGTTACACTATCTTCATCTTCTATTTTTATATCCATATAAGGAACCACACCTAAAACAGGTACTTTTATAATATCTTCAAGCATCTTTAAACCATCTTGTAGGAGTTCCTTTTTTCCTCTAAATTTATTGATTATTACTCCTTTGACTCTTTTTCTCTCATCATCATCTAATAAAAGCATTGTACCTGCTAATGATGCAAATACTCCTCCTCTATCAATATCCCCAACTATTATTACTGGTGCATCTGCTATTTTTGCCATACCCATATTGGATATATCTCTATCTTTTAAATTTATCTCCGCAGTACTCCCTGCACCTTCCATAACCACAATGTCATACATTGAACTTAAATTATTAAAGGTTTCTTTTAATACATCTACCAATTCTAGCTTATAATCATGATATTCAGATGAAGGCATCTCTCCTACAACTTTTCCTCTTACAATCACTTGACTTTTATGATTTCCAGAAGGTTTTAATAAAACTGGATTCATATCTGCTATCGGCTCTATTTTTGCAGCTTCTGCTTGAAATACTTGTGCTCTTCCCATTTCTAATCCTTCTTTAGTTATAAAAGAATTTAAAGCCATATTTTGTGACTTAAAAGGAGCAACAGTATAACCATCTTGTTTAAATATTCTACACAATCCTGCTGATAAAATACTCTTACCTACATTTGATGCAGTTCCCTGTAGCATTACTTTTTTACCCACTTTCTCCCCTCCTTAAAGTTAAATTTTACCTATAAATAAACTAAAAAAAGTCCTAGTGCTTCTAAAGCTAGGACTTTTATATATATTAATTAAAAATCTTTCACCCCGAAGACCTCATGTTTTAAATTAAATTAGGCAGGTATCCTGGCTTAACTTCATCCTACTTCCATAACCTTCCCATCAAATTGACAGTGGTATTTATAGTTTCGTTGGTTTCACAGTAGCGGGGGCTGCAAAGGCATCTAACCTTTTTCCCTTTTTACATCTCATTGAGAACCTAATTTTAATCTAGTATTCTATTTTTGTTAGTAATTTTATAAGCACATATCGTTTAATATTTAATATTTAATTTATATTGAATTATATAAATTCAGTAAAATTCATTTTATTTATTACAGTAAATCCATTATCAACTTCCAAAATTGTAATAGATGCATTATCAATTTTAAAGTTCCAATGATATTTATAACCACCAGAAATCAAATATGTTATTATATTTCTTATTGTACCTGCATGAGAACATATAAGTATTGTTTTTCTATTTAAATAATCATCATTTTCTAAAATTATATTGTCAATCTCTTTTGCTATTCTTTCATATGAATCTATCAAGCTTTCCCCATTTGGGTATCTATAATTGCTACCTTCTTCTATCATTTTTTCAAATTCTTTTGGATATTTAACTTTTATCTCTTCAAAAGTTATTCCTTCAAAGTCTCCAAAGCTAATTTCTCTTAGATTTTCTCTTTCTTCTATTTCTATTGATTTCAGCTTTGATATTTTCTCTATTGTATCTTTAGTACGTGAAGATGGAGTTGTGTAAATCTTATCTATACTTTCACTACTCATATATTTTGTAATTTTATTTATTTGTAATTTACCTTCTTCACTAATATAACTATTTATATGACCTGATAATCTTCCTTTTTCATTATCAGTTGTCAAAGCATGTCTTATTAATATTAATCTTATCACATTATCACCACTTTTTAGTTTTAAATAAACATAAAAATTAACAAATATATATAAATCAAATATACAAGTTCTGAAAGTTCTATTCCACAACCCAATATATCTCCTGTTACTCCATCAATTTTTTTGTAAATATGATTTTTAAACAATATTATAAATATAAAAACTACTATAGCTGAACATAATACTTTAATCAATACTATATTAGGCACTAAAAATATTAATTTAGCAATAATACTAACTATCAATAATGTGTATATTATAGCTGTTATTAACATACTTGTAGTCAATTTTCCTATAAATAAATTCCCCATTCCTTTTGCTCTTGGTGTTACTGTTTTATATGTCAATAACATTACTCCTAACCTTGCAATCATTGGCATGAATATTATAACCCATAGTGAATTATTACTTATAATACTATATACAAATCCAATCTTTAATAAAAGTACAAACATAATTGCTAAAAGCGAATTTGTACCTAATCGAGAATCTTTCATTATTTCAAGCATTTTCTCTTTATCTCTATAACTGTATATTGCATCAAATGTATCCCCTAATCCATCTATATGAAGCCCTCCAGTAATCAAAACACCAGCAAGTGTTATTATAATCGCACATATAAATGGCTGAAACAAAAGTATAGAAACCCATCCTATTAAGTAAGTTAATATACCAATAACAAGACCTACAAGCGGAAAATATACTATAGATTTGTAAAATTCATCATCAAACCCTACATCTAATTTTATAGGTATTCTTGTCAAAAACTGTAGTATCAAAATAAATCTTTTCATAGTCACATACTACTCCTTTATTTTCATAGGTATGCCACTAACTACAAAATAAACTTCATTGCTTTTTGATGCTATATATTGATTTATACGACCTACAATATCAGTATATATTCTACTAAGTTTATTTCCAGGAACAATTCCCATACCTAATTCATTTGTCACAAATACAAAATATAGATTTGTTTTTTCTATTTCTTTAATAAGTTTACTAATTTGTTCTTTTATGTACTCTTCCAATTTATTTATTTCTTCTTGAGTAGATTCTTCTATGTTTAAATTATGTGAAAACATTAAATTATTTACTAATAGTGTTACACAGTCTAGTATAACAGTTTCATGTTCTTCATATATATTTTTAATTATAGAATATATGTCTTCATATATTTCATATGTCTTCCAACTTTTAGGTCTACTCTCTTGATGCTTCCTTACTCTATCTTTCATCTCATCATCAAATGGAATAGATGTCGCTATGTAAGCTGTGTTATTATTCCTATCTAAACATAATTTTTCTGCAAAATTACTCTTTCCTGACCTAGCTCCTCCTGTTACCAGAATAATTTGACTCATCAAAACACTCCTAAATATATTAAATTTTTTATCGACCCATATCTATCTCATCAAAAGTCGCCATATTTTTGTAAGTATAATTTGAAGCTTCCACTATATTAAATGCCAAAGCAGCTCCACTTCCTTCACCTAATCTCATATCCATATTTAGTATAGGGTCTAATTTCAATATATCTAATGCTCTTTTAGTTCCTGATTCTGCTGATAAATGTGATGCTATCATATATTCTCTAGTTTTTGGATTTATTTTATAAGCAATTAAAGCAGCAGCATAAGAAATAAATCCATCTATAACAACTGGAATTCTATTAGCACTACATCCTAATATAACACCTGCCATTGAACCTATTTCAAATCCACCTACTTTAGATAAAATATCTACACCATCAGTTGGATTTGGATTGTTAATTTCAATAGCTTTTCTAATTACATCAGCTTTATGTTTTAATCTTTCTTTTTTAAGACCTGCACCTATACCTGTCACTTCTGATGGGTCACATCCTGAAATTACAGATATTATTGCAGTACTTGGAGTAGTATTTGCTATACCCATCTCTCCAATACCAATTACTTTATAATCTCTTTCTATACATTGCTCTGCTATTTCAATTCCTATTTCTAAGCATCTTATAGCCTCTTGTTTGCTCATGGCTGGTCCCTTTGCCATATTTGAAGTACCTTTTCTTATCTTATAATCTAATACTCCATCTAGTTTTTCATCACAATTTATTCCTACATCTACAGCTACAACATCTGCTCCTACAAATTTACTTATTACTCCAACGCCACATAGCCCTTTTGAGAAATTTGGAAATTGTAACTTTGTTATGTCCTGAGGGTCAGGCGCAACTCCTTCTTCATATACTCCATGATCTCCAGCAAAAGCAATTATAACTTTTTTAGTTGTATCAAAATTTTCATTACCAAATATCCCTGCTAATTGCATGCAAATATCTTCTATCTTTCCTAAGCTTCCAGTTGGATGTATAAGCCTGTCCAACCTCTGTTTTGCTTTTTCAATAGAAGACTTATCTAGAGAATATATATTCCTTGATATACTTTCTAATAAACTCATTTTCTATCCTCCCAATATTATTTTTTTTTAATTATCTTTTTAGATAAAAAATACTCTTATTTTCTAAAAATTTCAACTTTTTCTTTTTATTTTTACATACATATAAAGATTATTCTACATTTTATCTTAATTTCCTTTATTTTACATTTCTAATTTGCATACAATCACATACTTTTTGTAAAAATATAATTAAAAGAACTTTAAGGAGTTGATATTGTGGATGATTTTTCTAAATTAAAAAATTTATATGAAGATGGATATAGATGTATTTATCATAATTGTGTTGATAATAATTATACTATCTATCTTAAGAATTTTTATACGGAAGGTACAGAAACTGTAGAGTTAAGTAGTGAATCAGATTTTTCACAATTTAAAGATTATATAGATGGACTTAGAATGTCTTAATTCTTTGGGAACCCATTAAAATAGGGAGTTTAACAACTCCCTATTTTGAAGTCACAATTTTTTTAATAAGCTTTAAAAGTTCGTCTCGGTTTACTTCTCTTTGTTTTTTTCTGTCTTTATACTCTTGAAAGTTAACAACTTTTGTATTTGGTTTTTCCATAAACTCACTTCCCATTTAACATTATTAACTTATCTTAATATATTTAATTCTATACAATTTATCTATTTCCTTCTATTTATAATACAAAATTTCTTAAATAATCCCAAATTTTCAAAACAAAATTTTCAAAATATACTAAAATCTACCTTTCAAATATAATATCAAATACGATTTAATACTTGTTATACTTTATAGTATAATATACTAATAAAGTATAATAAAGGAGATTTTAAATGAATATATTACAAAATGAAAACTTAATTATTGAATCAAGTAGCTCTGGTGCTGAACTTACTAGGATATTTTCTAAAAAACATAACAGAAATATTCTTTGGGATGGTAATAAAAAACATTGGGGTAGACAATCACCTATATTATTCCCTATAGTTGGTAAACTTCTTGATAATGAAACCATAATAGAAGAAAATTTATATAATATGACTCAACATGGATTTGCTAGAGATATGGATTTTGAAATTGCAAATAAAGGAGATGCATTCATATCTTATAGTTTAACATCCAATGAATCTACTCTAAAAAAATATCCCTACTATTTTGAGCTACTTATAAATTATACATTAAATGATGATAGCATAAATATAGAATGGATTGTAAAAAATACTGACTCTAAAGATATATTCTTTTCTATAGGAGGACATCCTGCATTTAATCTTCCTTTTTATGAACAAGATGACTTTTCTAAGTACTATCTTGAGTTTAAAGGAAGAAATAATGTGGAAAAAATTAATTTAAATGGGTCCTTTACTGATGATACAAAATTTATTGGAGACTTAAAAAGGTTACAATTAAATCCAGAATTATTTAAAAATGATGCTTTAATATACACTAACATAGACGAAGTATCTATATATAATGATAAAGATAGTGAATGCCTAACTATATCTATGAAGAATTTTCCTCTAGTTGGCATTTGGACTCCTTATTATAGCGAAACTAATTCTACTGCTCCATTTTTATGTATAGAACCATGGTACGGTCTTGCTGATAGTATACATTCTAATAAAATTTACACAGATAAGAAATTTATAAACAAATTAGGTAAAGGAAAAGTTTTTACAGCTTCTTATAGTATAGACATACATTAGATAAAAAATTTAATTTACATGTTTGTGTTTTTACAAAATATTAATGTAGCTCAAAATAGAAAATACCCTAAATATTCATATAATCAGTATAAAACAAATAAGTTTCTATAGTGCTGAAATGATAGTACTTTTAAATAAGAGTAGGTATAGTATTAGAAAATAGAATTATTAATATTAATATTCCTTAAATCAAAAAAATATTACTGGACTGCTAAATTTCCAGTAATATTTTTACATGTATTTTAAAATGTTTAATTACCCATATTTTAAAAGCTAAGTTAAAACTTTTAACAATAAAACTATATAGTAAAATGTTGAAACAATACCAAAAGTTAGTTTTATCCACTCTATATTTTTACTTATAACAATTTTTTTATTTTCTATTACATCTACAAACTTTAAATTCTATTTATTAATCTGCTCTCTAAGCCATTCAGTTGCTACATCCAATTGTTTTTTCTCATCTTTTTCTTCAATTGTAGGTTTTATCCCTTTTTCATTGATATAATCTCCATTAGGTGTAAAGTATTGAGCAGTAGTTAATTTATATCCTGTTCCATCTTTCAACCTTACAACTGACTGTACCAGCCCTTTACCATAAGTCGTAGTCCCTACAGAAATACCTTCTTTATTATCAACAATTGCAGCTGTTAATATCTCAGCAGCAGAGGCACTTTCTCCATTGGTTAAAACTACTATTGGAAGTCCCAATTTTTCTTTATCAGATTTTAAGTATTCTGTATTTCCTTTATTGTCTTTAGTATATACTATAGTTCCTTCACCAATTAATTCATCAGCAACTTCTTTACATATATCCAACATACCTCCAGGATTGTTTCTAAGGTCTATTACTAATCCCTTAATATTTTTTTCTTTCAATTCTTTTAAAGCTTTGTCAAAATCAGTATATGTACTTGATATAAATTGGGTAATTTCTATATATCCTAAATCATTATCAATTACTTTACTTTCTATACTTTTCTCAACTATCTGTTCTGTTTTCAACTCAAAGCTTAGTTGTTTATCTTCTCTCAATACTACTAGCTCTACTTTTTTACCTTTTTTACCTTTCATCATACTCACAGCTTCATCCGAATTTTTATATGATACAGATTTTCCGTTGACTTTTATTAATTTATCTCCTGCTTTTACTCCTGCTTTTTCTGCTGGAGAATCTTTCATAGGAACTACTACTAGTCCTCCATCTTTTGATGCTCCTATATACATTCCTACACCAACATAAGAGCCCTCACTATCTTCTATTAGCTTTTCCATTTCATCTTTAGTGTAATAACCAGAATATTTGTCATTTGTTCCTAGAAATAACCCCTTTGATGCTCCATCCACTAAATCTTTATCAGAGACTTTTTTATAAAAATCTTGTTTTATAATAGATTCTAATCCTAACAACTTATCATATTTTTTATAGCCTTCATAGAGTTCTTTTGATACTACAACTTTGTTCCCTAATGTAAGTTGAAACGCTGATGTGGCCATAGCTGTTATAATTACTAAAATCACCCCTAAAAAAATAGCTTTCTTTTTTGAAATCACAAGATACATCTCCTTTTACATAAACTATTATATATTATATGACTAGCTGTTATTTTTATTACATTTACCCAAATATATTGCCTTATTACAATAAACTATACTAAAATTTATATTAGAATACAAATTCTGTTCACATTATAACATATTAAAGGAGGAATATTTTATGAAAAAAGAATTTAGAAAAAAAGTTATTGAACATAGAAAAAATAAAAGTGCTGAGTTTGTACTAAATAATTCAAATTTGATAACAGAAAAATTACTTCAAATGGAGGATATAAAAAACGCAACTAATATAATGCTTTATCTAGATTTTAATAATGAAGTTAACACAGATAATTTAATCAAAAAGCTTTTATCTCTAAAGAAAATAGTCTCAAGCCCTATTACAATAAAAGAAAATCATACATTAATTCCTACTCAAATAACAGATTTAGATAATGGACTAAAAATTGGTGCATATGGAATAAGGGAACCTAACGAAAAATCACCTACAATTGATATTAAATCTTTAGATGTTGTAATTGTTCCAGCTGTTGCATATGACATACATTGCTATAGATTAGGATATGGTGGAGGATTTTATGATAGATTTTTAGAGAACTTAAGAAAAGACGCAATAACTATAGGAATAGCATTTGACTTTCAGGTATTTGATTCTATTCCAAAAGAAACTCATGATGCACAATTAAACTATATAGTTACTGAAACCAGAATTCTTACACCAAATAATTAACACTCTCAATACTATTAATATAACACTCTGTTTAATATTTAATTTTTATATTATTCAATGAATATTTTAAGTCATGGCTTTTACATCAATAAAGCCTCGACATGATTTATTTACATTAATAAAAACCATGACTTTATTTTACTATACAAATAAATAGTTATTTAATCACAAAATATGCTTTTATTTAGTAGAATTTAACTCTATTCTATCTGGAAGTTCACTTATATTTGTTTCAACCACTATGTATGGAAGAGAATCCTCCTTATCCTTATACTTTATCTTAACTCTCAAAACTTCTTTTCCTTCTTCACTTACACTTTCTATGTTATCCATCTCAATACCATATTTATTATTTCCCCTAGTTACTATGATGTATATTTTATTATCAATTTTAGCTGCTAATGCTCTTTCTTCATTTGTGTATTTGTCCATAACATCTAGTATCTTTTCTGGTATTGAATTCCTTTGCAATACTGTATAATCTATTGGCTTAGTTTTTTCTATAAACATACTTGGTATGAATATAAACCCTCCTATCACAAATATAAGAGCTATAACTCCATAAATTATACCTTTAATATTAAACTTTACATCCAATTTTATCACTCCTTCCATCTATTTAAATATATGATTTATAATTTTGTCTTAGACTTTAAATTATCAATAATAAAGTGTTTATTATAGTTACCCTTAAATATGAAATAATAAAAAAAGGATTTTATGACAAATAAATTATAAAATAAAAAAGAGTTATATAAAAACAATTTAATTGTTTTTATATAACTCTCTATTTTACAGTTCTAAATTATTTATTTACCATTAACTCCTTCTTGATAGCCAGATGTTTTTGTAATCTGTCTATAAAGAACACAAACCAGTATTATGACGCCCATATATCCGGTATATGGATATAAGATACCAACCAGCTTATCAAATGGTAAGAATCCACCTATAAGACCTAATATAGCTGTTATTACTGTTATTAATTTAAATTTAGGATGATTATCATCTACAAATCTATTAGTTACTGACCATAATAAAGGTACAGCTGTTGTATATATTCCTAATATAAGAACTACTGAGAATAAAACTCCAACTACTGGTGAAATCTTATCAGCTAAGAATAATGAAGGTATTGCTTTTGAATATAAGTTTCCTACATCAGAAAGCATTGCTAAGTTCATCATTATAGCTGCTGCCATAAGTGCTACCCCACCTAGTATACCACCGCAAACAGCTTCTTTTTTATTAGCAGCACTTGCTCCTAATCCTGTTAAGAACGCCATGACAACGATTGTATTATAAGTAGTGTATATTACACCAGATAGATATGCGTTTGGAACTGGTCTAGATACCTCTACAGTTTTAAGAATCTCTCCTGCTTGAGATAAATTACCTATATTACTGCTTAAACTTATAGCTCCAACTAAAAGTGTAAATATTATTATTACAGGTCCTATTCCACCTAGTATCTTTGATAATTTATCAAGACCTAATGAAACAGTTAATAATGCTACTACTGCCATACCTATTCTACCTACAAATGGATTTAATCCATAGTATTCAGTTAAAGTTGCTCCCGCTCCTGAAATCATTACTACGAAAACACCAAATAAGAATAAAGGTCCAAACCACTCAAAGAATATTCCTAAATACTTACCACAATAAACACGATAAATTTTGATAGGTTCTTTAAGTTGAAGTTCTTTACCTTTTGACATTACTGAAGCACCCATCCATGAGAATAATACCATTGAAATTATCCCACCAATAATACCTGCAAACCCATAAAAAGTGAAGAATTGCATTATTTCTTGTCCTGTTGCAAATCCAGAACCGATTACTGTTGCTACATAAGCTCCTGCGAAACTGATGACTGTTTTAACATTTACTTTTTCTGACATATCTCAGTTACCTCCCCACGTGAAATTTTTTCATCTGCTTAATTACTTCTATAAACTACTTACAATTTCCTTTAACATAAAATCCATGATAACTGTTTTAAAACTTTTTGTATAATAACTTAAAACTTATAATATACTTTTTATACAGTATACCTCCCTTCATACAATTCTTTAAATTATTTTTGTTTAAGTAGTTATTATATGTATAAAATTAATTTCCCTATAAACTATATATTAGTCATATTTTTCTGAATAGTCAATATATATTTGAATATTTTCTCTATTTTTGTAAAAATTTGAATATTTGGTTAGGTTTTTGATAAATTGATATAGTGTATAAAAAAGAGAGATATAAATTCATATAATGCTTTATATCTCTCTTATACACATATTATATTATTAACAAACATGCATAATTTATATTTCTTACATTCTTTTTGCAAGAATAGCTTCTTTTACAGCTTTTACTATATCATCACAAGTTAATTCATATTTTTTTAACAATTCATTTGGAGCACCAGATTCTCCAAATGAATCTTTAATCCCAACTTTTTTTACAATAGTTGGATAAGATTCTCCAACTGTCTCACTCACAGCAGAACCTAAACCTCCAATTATACTATGTTCTTCTACAGTTACAATAGCATTAGTTTCTTTTGCTGCTTTTAATATTAAATCCTTATCTATAGGTTTTATTGTGGACATATTTATGACTCTGGCACTAATGCCTTCTTCTTGCAATTTTTCTTGTGCCAGTATAGCATCATTCACCATAATCCCACAAGCTATAATTGTGACATCATTGCCATCTCTTAGTACTATACCTTTTCCTATTTCAAAATGATAATCCTCATCAAATAAAACTGGAACTGAACTTCTTCCTAATCTAACATAAACAGGTCCATTGTATTTAGCTATTTCAAAAATCATCTTTTCTGTCTCTACTCCATCAGCTGGAACAAGAACTGTCATATTTGGTATAGCTCTCATTATTGCAATATCCTCTACACTTTCATGAGATGCTCCATCTTCTCCAACAGTAAGTCCTGCATGAGTAGCACAAATTTTTACATTTAACTTTGGATAACAAACTGAATTTCTTATAATCTCAAAGGCTCTCCCTGTAGCGAACATAGCAAAAGTACTAGCAAAAGGTATTTTTCCAGCAGTTGATAATCCGCAAGCAGCACCTATTAGATTTTGTTCGGCTATACCCATATTAAAAAATCTATCTGGAAATGCTTCATAAAAATCATGTGTCTTTGTAGACTTTGATAAATCTGCATCTAACACTACAACATTGTCATTTATTTGACCTAATTTTACTAAAGCTTTACCATATGCTTCTCTTGTTGCCATTTTATTCATTGTCAGCACCTCCTAATTCAAGTAAGGCTTGTTCTAGTTCTGCATCATTTGGAGCTGTCCCATGCCATCCTGCTTGATTTTCCATAAAAGATATTCCTTTACCTTTTATAGTCTTTGCAATTATCATTGTAGGCTTTTTAACTGTTGATTTAGCTATATCAAGAGCAGCAAATATTTGGTCAAAATCATGACCATCTATTTCAATTACATTCCATCCAAAAGCCTTAAATTTATCAACGATTGAACCTAGGTTCATTACACTTTCTATGTTTCCATCTATCTGAAGTCCATTATTGTCTAAAAAAGCAATTAAATTATCAAGCTTATAATGTGCAGCACTCATAGCAGCTTCCCAAACTATACCTTCTTGAACTTCTCCATCACCAAGTAAAGTGTATACATTCCATGGTGCATTATCTAATTTTGATGCCATAGCCATCCCACATGCAGCCGAAAAACCTTGCCCTAAAGAACCTGTGGATATCTCCACGCCAGGTGTTCCTTTCATATCTGGATGTCCTTGTAACATTCTTCCTATTTTCCTCAGTCCATTTAATTCTTCCTTATCAAAATAACCTTTTTCAGCCAATATTGCATATAATGCTGGTGCAGCATGTCCTTTTGATAATACAAATCTATCTCTATCCTCCATTTTAGGTTTTGAAGAATCCACATTCATTTCATCAAAGTATAACGCAGTAAGTATTTCAACTACTGATAATGACCCTCCTGGATGTCCAGATTTGGCTCTATGTATCATAGAGACTATATCTCTTCTTATGATACGCGCAATCTCATTTAATCCTTTATGGTCTCTCATGTAATTACCTCCCTTGAGTTTGTAATTTTATATCAATTCCATCTTATTATATCACTTTTATGCTATTTTTTTGCGTTATTTTTGATTTTATTAGCTTAGGCCACTAAAATTAAACTCTATGAAATATTTTTAAAGAAAAAAGGGATTGTCTAACAAAAGACAAACCCCTCTTTAAAAAGTAAACAATCCTAAACTTATTTGAAGCCCATCATCTACTTTTATCATCATATTTTCATCTAGACAACCAATTTTTTCCCTCAGTCTCTTTTTATCAATAGTTCTGATTTGTTCTAAAAGAATCACTGAGTCTTTATTAAGCCCATATTCATTGGAACTTATCTCTACATGAGTAGGTAATTTGGCTTTATTAATCTGAGATGTTATAGCTGATACTATAACTGTAGGACTATATTTATTACCTACATCATTTTGTATTATCAGAACAGGCCTAACTCCTCCCTGTTCTGAACCAACAACTGGACTTAAATCAGCGTAATATAAATCACCACGCTTTATTTCACAATTAGTACTCACCTTGGGCAATCTTCCCTTCATTTTTATCATCAGAAGATACTTCGTCAACTGTCATGCCTAGTTCAGCTAATGACAGATTAATTTGACCCATTTCTCTATAACCCGTTTTCATAGATTCTTTAATATGAATTCTCTTTTTCTGAGTTATATAGAACTGAAAAGCAGCTTTTGCAAAATCTTCTCTGTTACTGTTCTCCATCTGAACAATACTATCAACTTCAGAAATCAGAGAGTCTGGTAAAGTAACTTCTATTTTTTCTTTACTCTTATCGTACACAAAATCGCCTCCCAGATTATAATATCATGGTTTTATTTTAGCAAATAACTGTTTATTTGTACAAGCTCATTATTTTCCATATAAACACGGTCAACTCTTCTTGATATCATGCATAACACTTCATAGTTTATAGTTCCTAAGTCTTTGGCTATACGTTCAGCTGTAACTTCACCTTCTCCAAATAGTATAACCTCATCTCCAACTTTTATGTCTATATCTTTGTCAATTCTAACCATTATTTGATCCATACAAATTCTACCAACTACATCAAATACTTCTCCTTTAATAAGAACTTTTGGATTCTTTTGAATTCTAGTGAATCCATCCGCATATCCTATTGGAATTGTAGCTATTGTTTCCATACTAGTAGTTGTATATTTTAGTCCATAACTTATTCCTACACCTGGTTCAACTTGTTTTATATGTCCGATTTTTGATTTTAATTTCATGGCTGGTTTTAGTTCTAGTCTTTCTTTAAATACATCATCAGATGGATAATGACCATATAATATTATTCCTGCTCTTACCATACTTAATCTTAAATCAGGGCAATCCATAATAGCTGCACTATTTGATACATGCTTTATAGCTATTTCTACACCAGCTTCATCTAACTTATCAGACATAAATTTATAATTATTAGCTTGTTTATAAGTGTACTCTTTACTTACTTCATCAGCTGTAGCAAAATGAGTAAACATACCTTCTAAATTTATATATTCTAATTTATTTAATTTTACTATATCCTGTACTGACTCTTCATTAGGTTGGAAACCTATTCTAGTCATTCCTGAGTCTATTTTAATGTGAACACAGGCTTTTTCTCCTAAAGATTTTGCAATTTCGTTTATCTTTTGTGCTGTTTCTAAAGAATAAACTGTCATAGTTATTTTATTTTTTATAGAATCTTCAAAAGCTTCATCTGGAGTATATCCTAAGTTCAAAATAGGAAGTGTTATACCATTTTGTCTAAGCTCAATTCCTTCAGCAGTTCTTGCTACTGCTAAATAATCTACTTTTTCCTTTTGTAATAATTTTGCAACTTCTACTGCACCATGTCCATATGCATCAGCTTTTATTACTCCACAAACTTTAATATCTTCTTCTAATAAATTTTTAATATTTTTTAAGTTAAATCTTAAGTTATCTAGATTTATCTCTGCCCATGTAGGCACTGTTATTTTTTGCATTTCTTTAGTCCCCCTTAGTTTCTGTATTCAAAATCTCTGTATTTTACTGTAAATCTTGGCACTCCTTCATTATCTAATACTTCCATCTTTTCAGGGTTCTTTGTGTCAGTATTTACATATAATACTTGCTTATTAAAATATTTATTATCCCCAGGAATAAAAGTCTCTAAAACCAAGTTTCCTTTGGATAACTTTATTTTCATCTCTTCGTTTTGAAGATAATTTTTTATAAAGTCTCCTATAAAAAGATATTGATTATTTTTTCCTGTATTAGGCAATTCCACTATATCACTGATATTTGGATTTTTAACTAATATTTTATCACCTTGATACTCTATACTTTTCCCCTTTAAGTGTTTTGGGGAAATTACTTCTAATTTATAGTTATCAGTTTTTTTATAAGTATGAATTAAAACATAATTGTGTGGGCTCTTATTTCCAACTACTTCTACTTCAGCTTTACAACTGTAAGAATTCATATCAGAAATCTGCTTTTGAAAATCTTTGTATACTTCTTCTTTTGTGGACTGTCGTTTTTGGCATCCTATTACAATTATAACCAGTGCCAAGAACATAATACATACTATAGTCCACTTTTTTCTCACATCACACCTCCTACTTTAGTCTATTCATTATATAAAGCTTTTATTATATCATATCTACAAATTATACCTTTAAGTTTATTGTCATCATCTACTACAGGAACTCTGTTTATTGATTTTTTAATCATTATATTAGCCACATCGTCAAACTTATCATCTTCATGAACTTTTATTATGTCCTTAGACATCAGTTCTCCGACTTTATAAGCTGCTACTTGCTTTATGTCTTTTTCTACCTTTTTTAAATCATCTAAAAAAATCAGCCCTTGTAATAAATTTATATATAGAGGTGCTTCTATATACTTTTCTTTTTTAAGAATGTCTGTTTCAGAAATTATTCCAACAACTTTATTTTCTGAATCTACAACTGGCAATCCTCCTATTTTCTCCGCAATTAGCATATTAGCTACATCTGCTATACTATCATCTTGTTTTGCTACTATTACATCTGTTGTCATTATTTCTTTTGCTGTTTTATCCATCATAATGTAATCACTCCTTAGTCCTTAATTATAGTTATCGCATTTGCTATAGCATAATCTTTTGAATGTGATATTGAAACTTTTATTTCTAAAACATTATAATCTATGCACATTTTTGCCAGATTATTATAAGTTTTTACTATTGGTTTTCCCATTTCATTTCTGAGAACCTCTATATCTTTAAAGTTAAACATTCTGATTCCTGTACCCATAGATTTACTTATAGCTTCCTTAGCCGCAAAATTACCAGCTATACTTTCTGCCTTAAAATTTTTAGAATTAAAATATTCAATTTCTTTATCTGTAAATATTTTCTTTAAAAACCGATTATTTTTTTCTACAGCTTTTTTTATTCTGTCAATTTCAACTATGTCTACTCCAATATCAAATATATCCATTTTTCCTCCAGAAAATTTATAATAGCTCTTTTCATTTAATAATGAATTTATAAATTTACTATTGATAATACCTATTATTGTTTAGTTTATGTTACTTATCCCAATTTAATAATCATTATAATAGAATTGTAACTTTTAAAATTATTTATAATAAATAATCTATGTAAATCTATTATATTATTTATTATACTACACAACTAAGCAAATTTTTTAAATTTTATAAAAATTTTATATAGATTTCTTATATGAATATTTTTTCACTTCTATATAATCTATCTAAACCTTCTTTATCTTATTAATTGCAACATAATTTTGCAGTAAATTTAAACACTTTGTGAATTTACTATCACTACACTTCCACTATATTTTATACTTTATTTTTTGTTATTTTATTAACACCAAAATTATAAAAAAAGTCATTTTGACCAAAAATAATTTTAGTAAAAATGACTTTTCATGTTTTATATTAAATTATTAAATCCATTCAGCAGATTCTGTCAATATGACAGTTTTATTTTGGTCTACATTAACAAATCCTTCTGATATTTTTGCTTCTTTAAAATTTCCATCTTTTTTTATCTTCAAAGTTCCTACAGGTATGCCTGAAACAAACGGTATATGACCTTTCAATACCCCTTTGTCTCCCTTTGTAGTTCTAACTACTATCATTTCAACTTCTCCATCATAAAACGTATCATTTGGAGTTACAACTTTCAATGAAAATTCACTAGCCATGACTACATACTTCCCTTCGCTTTTTTAACAGCATCTTCTATTGTACCTACAAACAGGAATGCTGACTCTGGTAAGTCATCATGTTTACCTTCAAGTATCTCTTTGAATCCTCTTACAGTTTCTTTAACAGGAACATATTGACCTGGGTTTCCTGTAAATTGCTCTGCAACTGTAAATGATTGAGATAAGAATCTTTGTATTTTTCTAGCACGTGCAACTATTAACTTATCTTCATCAGATAATTCATCCATACCAAGTATGGCAATTATATCTTGTAGTTCTTTATATCTTTGAAGTATTGATTGAACTCCTCTGGCTATTTCATAATGTTCTTTTCCTACTATACTAGGGTCAAGAATTCTTGATGTAGATTCAAGAGGGTCAACCGCTGGGTATATACCAAGTGATGATATTTGTCTAGATAAAACTGTTTTTGCATCTAAGTGAGAGAATGTTGTAGCTGGTGCTGGGTCAGTTAAGTCATCTGCTGGTACATATACTGCTTGAACAGATGTTATTGAACCTTTCTTAGTTGATGTTATTCTCTCTTGAAGTGCACCCATTTCAGTAGCTAATGTTGGTTGGTAACCAACGGCTGATGGCATACGTCCTAGAAGTGCTGAAACTTCTGAACCAGCTTGTGTGAAACGGAATATATTATCAACGAAAAGTAAGACGTCTTGTCCTTGCTCATCTCTAAAATGTTCTGCCATTGTAAGTCCAGTTAAAGCAACTCTCATTCTTGCTCCAGGTGGCTCGTTCATCTGACCAAATACTAGAGCTGTCTTGTTTATAACTCCAGACTCACTCATTTCTCCATAAAGGTCATTACCTTCTCTTGTTCTTTCTCCTACACCTGAGAATACAGAAATACCACCATGTTGCTTGGCAATATTGTTTATAAGTTCTTGTATTAAAACTGTTTTTCCTACTCCTGCTCCTCCAAATAGACCTATTTTTCCACCTTTTAGATATGGTGCTAGCAAGTCAACTACCTTAATACCTGTTTCTAGTATTTCAGCTGTAGTTTCTAGTTCGTCATATGCTGGTGCTGGTCTATGTATAGGTAACTTAGGCGCAGACTTTGGAGCTGGCTTTCCATCAACTGGTTTTCCAAGAACATTGAATATTCTACCTAGAGTTTCATCTCCAACAGGAACACTTATTGGTCCTCCTGTATCTACAACTTCCATACCTCTTACAAGTCCATCTGTTGCACTCATAGAGATACATCTTACTGTATCATCACCTATATGTTGAGCAACTTCTGCAACTATTTCTTTATCTCCTAACTTTATTACTAACGCATTTAATAAGTTAGGTAGGCTTTGTTCATTATCAAACTTAACATCTAGTACAGCTCCTACAATCTGTACTATTTCACCTACATTTGCCATTTCCTAACCTCCCTATTTTAGAGCTTCAACTCCACCAACTATCTCTGTTATTTCTTGAGTTACAGCTGACTGTCTTGCTCTGTTATAACTTAACTCTAAATTAGATAGCATTTCATTCGCATTATCTGTGGCTGATTCCATCGCAGTTCTTCTAGCTCCTTGCTCTGATGCAAAAGATTCTAAAATCCCACCATATATTGTACCTGATACAAACTGAGGCACAATATAACTTAAGACTGCTTCTGCTGATGGTATATATTGTACTTTCGATTTATTTTGTTTTTCTTCTTTTATTACAATGGCTTGGTCATCTGTATCTTTTTCAAACACCAATGGAAGCAATTTTAAAACTTCAACTTCTTGTAATAAAGCTGATTTAAATTTTGTATAAGCTATATAAACTTCATCTACTTCACCTTTTTTATACAGGTCAATAACAGTTTGTGAAATTTCTATCGCTTCTTCATATCCACAAGCTTCAACACTATTTATATCTTTTGCTATATTGTAATTTCTCTTAGAAAAAAACTCGTGAGCCTTCTTTCCTACTGTGATAACTGTTTCTTTTTTTCCTTCCATGTGAGATACAGATTCCTTTAATACATTGGAATTGTATCCACCTGCAAGACCTCTATCTCCAGCCACTACTATATAGCATTTATTTTTTACTTCTCTTACTTTTAAAAATTCATTTCTAACTCCACGTGTTGTTTGGGCAATATCCTTTACTGTATCGTACAAAGTATTAAAGTATTCCCTTGAATCTTCAGCTTTTTCTTTTGCTTTTCTAAGCTTAGAAGATGCAACAAGTTCCATTGCTTTAGTTATTTGTTTTGTACTTTCAACACTCCCCATACGTGTTTTAATCGCTTTAATTCCAGCTCCTGCCAATTAATTTACCTCCTTTTTTAAAAAGGATTATACTTCAACAACAAACTTTTCTTTAAATTCATTTATTGCATCTGTTAAATCATGAGTGAAGTCTTCTCCATCTAATATTTTTCTTGATATTTCTGGATAATTATTATCTACAAATGCATACAATTCTGATTCAAATCTAGCTATATTATCTATTGGAATATCTTCCAAATGATTATTTATAACAGCATATATTATCATAACTTGATTTTCAACTTTTATTGGTTGATGCTCACCTTGTTTTAATATCTCAACGATTCTTTCACCTTGAGCAAGTCTCTTTTTAGTATCTTCATCTAAGTCAGAACCAAATTGTGAGAATGCTGCAAGCTCTCTATATTGTGAATATGCAAGTTTTAATGTACCTGCAACTTTTTTCATTGCCTTAATTTGCGCAGAACCACCAACCCTTGATACTGATATACCAGGGTCAACTGCTGGTCTTACACCTGAATAGAATAATTCTGGTTGTAAGTATATTTGACCATCTGTTATAGATATAACATTTGTTGGTATATATGCAGAAACGTCTCCAGCTTGAGTTTCTATTATAGGTAAGGCAGTCATTGAGCCTCCCCCTAATTCATCAGATAACTTAGCTGCTCTTTCAAGTAATCTTGAATGTAAGTAGAATACATCTCCAGGATATGCCTCACGTCCTGGTGGTCTTCTAAGTAATAATGACATTTCTCTATATGCAACGGCTTGTTTACTTAAATCATCATATACTATAAGCACATGTTTTCCATTGTACATAAATTCTTCACCCATAGCTGCTCCAGCGTATGGTGCTATATATTGAAGTGGTGCTGATTCAGATGCTGTTGCTGAAACTATTATTGTATAGTCTAAAGCTCCACCTTTTTCTAATGAACTAACTAATTGAGCTATAGTAGAACGTTTTTGCCCAATTGCTACATATATACAGATAACATCTTTTCCTTTTTGATTTAATATAGTGTCAACAACTATAGATGTTTTACCAGTTTGTCTGTCACCTATTATTAACTCTCTCTGACCTCTACCAATTGGTATCATTGAATCTATTGATTTTATACCTGTTTGTAATGGCTCATAAACAGATCTTCTATCTATTATACCAGGTGCTTCAGATTCAACTGGTCTAGTTTTTGTACAAGCTATAGGTCCTTTTCCATCTATTGGCTGACCTAGAGAGTTTACAACTCTACCTATTAAAGCTTCTCCAACTGGAACTTCAACTATTCTTCCAGTTCTCTTAACTATATCGCCTTCTTTTATTCCACTGTCATCTCCAAGTATAACAGCTCCAACTACTTCTTCTTCTAAGTTAAGTGCCATACCATATACTTCACCTGGGAACTCTAGTAACTCACCAGACATAGCTTTCTCTAATCCATATACACTAGCTATACCATCCCCAACTGTTAAAACACTACCTGTATCTGTCAATTCAACTTTATTCTCATAATTCTTTATTTGCTGTTTAATTATAGAACTTATTTCTTCAGGTTTTAAGTTCATGGGTTCACCGCCATTCTTAAGATATTACTTCAGATAGCTTTTCTTTCATCTTATCTAGACGAGTTTTTACAGTGCCATCTATTTGCTCATTTCCAATTCTAACTAGAACTCCCCCTAGTATAGTCTTGTCAACTACATTTTCTATAGTAACATTTTTGTTGTATTTGTTTGAAAGTTTAACTTCAAGTTCTTTAATATCTGTTTCACTCATTGGAATCGCACTTATTGCAACACCATCAGTTATATTATTTTTCTTATTTAATAAGTCTTTATAAGCTAACTCTATGTCTTCCAAAAACGCTATTCTGTCTTTATCTACTAAAACTTTTAAGAAGTTTTTTATGTTAGAACTTACTTCCTTATCAAAAATGATTTCTACCAAGTTTTTCTTTTCTGATTTTGAAACTAATGGTGATTTTAAAACTTTGTAGAAATCTTTGCTAACTTTAGTCATCATATCTACTACTTTTTCTAATTCTTTAAATAATATATCAGTTGAATTTTCTTCTTCTCCTAATTGAAATAGGGCTTCGGCATATCTATTTGCTACTACGTTTATCATTTAGCCTCCCCTACCTCTTTTATAAAGTTTTCTATCAATTCTTCATGTTTAGATTTATCTAAATCTTTTTCAATAACTTTAGATGCCGCAAGTAGTGCTATATTTGATATATCACTTTTAATTTCATTCATAACCTTTTGTTTTTCTTGTTCTATATCTTTGCTTGCTTTATCTTTTATATCAAGAGCATCTTGTTTTGCAGTACTTATTATGTCATCTGATTTTTTCTCTGCTCTTATAGTTGCTTGTTTTATGATTTCTTGACCTTCATCTTTAGCAAAATTGATTTTTGACTCATATTCTTTTTTTAGCGCCAATCCTTCAGTTTTTGCTTTTTCGCCTTCTGCTAAGTCATTTTTAATATCATTTTCTCTTGATTGGATTATATTTAAAACTGGCTTAAATAAAAGCTTTCTTAGAAGTAAAAATATTATAAAAGTATTAACAATTTGGAATACAAATTCCCATGTTATACCTACTAGTGCTTTTTCCATAATTATCCTCCTTTCCATAAATCATAACTACTTATAATCACGAGATGATAAAATTCATCTCATGATTATAAGTTTGAGATGATTTATCTATAAAACCTATCTCAAAATATTTAAGGACTAAATCTACATTCCTAAGTATTTGAAGAATGGATTTACGAATAGAAGTATTATTGATACAACCAAGCCATATATTGCTGAAGACTCTGCTATAGCAACACCTAGTAATAAAGTTGAAGTTATATCACCTTTAGCTTCTGGTTGATTTCCTACTGCTTCTGCTGCCTTACCTGCTGCTACACCTTGACCAATTCCTGCACCTATACCTGTTGCAACTGCTATTCCTGCTCCTATTGCTGATGCTGCCGCTACTATTGCTGTTTCCATAATTATTTCCTCCTTAAAATTTAAAAATTTAAATTGTTTTTTATTTTTTATCTTAATATAAGTTGATTTCTTAATCTAATTCCCCTGCACTTGATATAAACACCATTGTTAGCATTATGAATATATATGCTTGTAACAATCCTGCAAATAAATCGAAGTACAAGTGTAATGGAACTGGTATTAATATCTGTCCAATCGGTATTGATAATCCTGGTATTAGACTAGATATAAAACCTAAAAGTTGATAAAATAGACCCATTATAATTGTTCCACCTAAAATATTTCCAAATGGACGGAAACTTAATGATATTGGTCTAGCTAACTCACCTATAATATTAATTGGTAACATTATGGCAAGTGGTTGAGCCAATTCTTTAAAGTATGATACTCCTTTAAATTTAACTCCTGCAAAATAAATCATAAAAAATGTAATCATTGCCCATGCAGCAGTTGTATCTAGGTCGGTTGTTGGTGATCTTAATCCAAGTAATGGGCTTAAATTTGAGCACGCGAAAAATAAAAACAAACTTCCTATGTATGGTATCATATATGGCATTCTTTTTACTGTGTTTTTACCCATAACATTTGTAACCATTTTAGCAAGACCACCTATTGCAAATTCCAAAAATATTTGAACTTTACTAGTTGGAACTTTTTTCAAATTTCTAGTTAAAAAATAAGATGCTATCGCTAAAAAGGCCATTATTCCCCAACTCACTAGTATTGTTTCACTAATTTTAAAGTTTCCTATGAGATAATAATGCGCTTGACTCATACTTACGCCTCCTTCCTCTTTAATTTATTTATAAAGTTTTTTGATAATATGACAAACTTTGTACTCAATAATCCTAGTGCTGTTCCGATTATATTTAAATGTGGAACCTTAGCTGAAGCAAATAGAACAACTGCCATTATAAATAGCCTAATGGTATATTGTGCTGATGCATAAGCTTGTGCTTTTCCAGCTGGCAATGACACTGTTTTTTCTAGTGATATTGCTAATAATCTAAAATTTAACATAGCTATTATAGAGCCAAATATAAGTCCTAAAAATACTGGCTTACTTAATGTTGATGTTATCAACATTAGCACAATTAAAATTACATCAAATATTACTATACCCTTTGTTACTGACCTTACTTGGTTAAGTAATTTTATATCCAATATATCACTTCCTTCGTGTATATACTATTAGAGTTTTATAAACACCACTAAAAGCACCTCCAACCCCTAACAGTAAAAATATTATTGTTAGAACTGGACTTGTATTTAATTTACTATCTAAAAATTTTCCTAAGAAAGTACATCCTAATATTGATATTACAATCATCAATCCTATTTGACTTATTAAACTAAACAGCTTTGCAATTTCCATATGTGTATTTTTTTTACTCATAAATAGTATCCCTCATTATTACAAAATAAATAACATGTAATTAATCTATATAATAAATTTATTTAATTATAAAATATATCTTACTACTAATCTGATTATTTTTCAAACACTTTCTTTTAATCATTTCATGAGCATGTATTTCAGTGTCAAATTTTATCATTTATTGTCACCCTAAAATTATTCACTAAAAAATTTATCTACTAGAATTTTATAAGTTCTATTCCTGCTTCTTTTAACAATTCTGTAGACATATCATCTGGATAATCACCTTCATAAACAATTTTCAATATCCCTGCATTTATGCACATTTTTGCACACAAAACACAAGGTCTTGTAGTAACATATAAAGTTGCTCCAGCCACACTAATACCATTATGAGCAGCTTGTATTATAGCATTTTGCTCAGCATGCAATGCCCTACACAGTTCATGTCTTTCTCCTGAAGGAATATTTAGTTCCTGTCTTTTACACCCAATATTTTCACAATGTTCAAGATTTCTTGGAGAACCATTATATCCAGTTGTTAGAATTTGTTTATCTCTTACAATAACAGCTCCGACTTGTCTCCTAATACAAGTTGAACGCTTTTTTACCACTTCTGCAATTTCCATAAAGTATTCATCCCATGATGGTCTCATAATTTACTTTTCTCCTCTTTGTTTATGTACTGGTCTCATATATATTTATTAGATTTCTTCCTAAATAAATACTTATTTTTATATTATATACACATGTCAATTGAATGTCCAATAAAAAAAGAGCATTTTTACCATTTAAATTTTAAATACCCGTTATATGCTCTCCTTAATCTATTAAATTTATTATATCACCTTAATGAAATATTAATAGTCTTATTTATTATAAATTAATTTATTGGATAGATTCCATTTTTTAATATGGCTTCTAAAACTCCTCCAGCTATACATCTAGCTTTATCTGATATCGTAAAAGCATTCTTGACTTCCTCTTTTCTAGGGTCTATGTCTAATATTTTTAAATTTTTATTTACTTTCGCTCCATCTTTTAGTAATCCTCTAAGAACTCCAGATATTGTTGCTCTAATTTCATATTTTTTTCCATAATCATTAATATAACAAAGTAAATCACCCTTTTCAACTATATCGCCTATCTTACATACATTTTCCATTATTCCACTATGTTCTGAGTGCATTACTCTTTCTTTGGAAATCCCTTTTATTGCACCTGGTATTCCTGTATTTTTTTCAGCTCTACCACTAGTTATTATTCTTCCTAGATTATGACCTCTCATTGTCTCTATGACCACATCAACATCTTCTCCTGCACAAAATCCAGGCCCTAAAGCTATTGTAAGTGGAGCCATATCTTTAGTTGTACCCAAATTTTTTTTGGCTAATATTCCGTCAATCAAAACAACTGGATTTATCTTAGATAATTTTTCCCCTTTTGGGTCTACAATAAGTGCTACTTTATCTTGAGATAACGTTTTTTCGATTTCGTCTTCGTTTTTACAAAGTTTACACTCTACACCTTCAATAGTAACTTCTTTTTCATAGACAGCCTCACAAAAAGAAACCTGTCTTCGTATAGCTAAAGGCTCTTCTATTTCTAATGCAACCACTTTAAAACCACTATTGTGTAATTTATATATAACTGCTGTTGCTAAATCTCCAGCTCCTCTTACTACTATACAATTTGTCATGTATTATCACTCCCAATAATATCATTAATATTTTAATTTAAACTCAATTAATACATATCAATTTAATCGTAAGCAACTAACATGCCATATTTTAAGTTATTAATAAGTTATAAACTCGTGTAAAATAGCCATTCTTTTTTAATTGGTAAAAGCTTTTTATTCTCAATTCGAGAAATTTATCAATTCAAGAATTCTTATTCTGAGAAAATACATATAAAAAGGAACTTCCTTATATTAAATAATTTTTACTATATAAGAAAGTTCCCAATAAATATTTATAGTTATTAATTTTTATTTAGTTCCAAATAATCTGTCTCCAGCATCACCAAGACCAGGAATTATATATCCATGTTCATTTAATTTTTCATCAATTGATGCAACATATATATCAACATCATCATGATATTTTTGTACTTCTTGTATTCCTTCTGGAGCAGCTACTAAATTAGCTAATTTTATACTTTTAGCTCCTTTAGATTTAAGTAAATCTATTGCTGCAACAGCAGAACCTCCTGTAGCAAGCATAGGGTCAACTACTATTATATCTCTTTCTCCTATGTCTTGAGGAAGTTTACAATAATATTCAACTGGTTTTAATGTTTCTGGGTCTCTATATAATCCTACATGACCAACTTTTGCTGCTGGCATTAAACTTACTAATCCATCTACCATTCCAAGCCCTGCTCTTAAAATTGGAATTATAGCTAATTTTTTACCTGCAACAACTTTAGATGATGTTTTTTGAATAGGCGTCTCTATTTCTATATCTTTTAATGGTATATCTTTTGTTATTTCGTATCCCATTAACATTGCAATTTCAGTTAAAAGTTCTCTGAAATCCTTAGAACCAGTATTTTTATCTCTCATTAAAGTTAATTTATGTTGTATTAATGGATGGTTTGTCTCTACCACTTTACTCATTTTGATAATTCCTCCTGATAAAACTGTAATTTTTATTATTTATTGTGTTTTTCTTCTATTGCTTTAATCATATTTACTCTTCTAGCATGTCTATCACCTTCAAAATCTGTGCTAATCCAAGCCTCAACTATTTCAAGTGCTAAACCTTTACCTAAAACTCTTTCACCTAATGACAACATATTTGCATCATTATGTGCTTTTGACATTTTTGCAGAAAATACATCTGACACAACTGCACATCTTATTCCAGGAACTTTATTGGCAGCTAGAGATATACCTATCCCTGTACCACAGCATAATATTCCATAATCTACCTCTTTATCTATAACTGCATTTGCAACTATTTCTCCATAAGCAGGATAATCAACAGAATCTGTAGCATTATTAGTTCCATAATCTACACATTCAATACCTTTTCTTTCTAAATAGTTTATTATCTCTTTTTTTAAATTATATCCTCCATGGTCACAGCCTAATCCTATTTTCATTTCTTTATCCTCCATTTTATATATTTTTTACTATTTTGTTGACAGAATATATTATTTCTTTCATAGTATCTCTATAAGTATCCAAACTTCCACCAAATGGGTCAGATATATCTGACTCATCCTGATTTGCGAACCCTTTAAAAGTATACACTTTTTCTTTGCATTTTGGAACTGCTTGGACTAAAATTTCTTTATGAGATTTAGTCATTGTTAGTATAATATCTGATTTATCTATTAAATCTTTAGTGATTACTCTACTTTTATGCTTTGATAAATCTATTCCAAGTTCTTTTAAAGCTTCTATAGAGTTTTTAGAAGCATCCATACCATTCACTGTAGATATACCTGCTGAAGATATACAATATTCTTCAATATTTTTTCCAGACTCTTCAATAACTTTCTTTAATATAACTTCAGCCATGGGACTTCTACAAGTATTTCCTGTGCATACAATAAGTATATTCATATTTCACAACTCCCTTTTAAGCTTTTATTACTTTATATCCTGCTGACTTAAGTAATCTATTCATAATTGCTTGTCCAACACCACTCTTAGGAAATTCCTCTGAATATATGACATCTATACCTTTTTTATCCATTTCTATTAGAGCATCAAACAAATTACTTGCTACTTCCTCAAGAGTACTTCCCAAATCTATTACTTCTCCATTATAAAACTCTTTATTTCTACTAATACACATTACACCTGTTTTTAGACCTTTTTCTTTATTAGATTTTATCATATCATTAATCTTTGTTGCTACATTTTCTCTTTTTCCAGATATAATATATACATCTGCATTTGGTGAATAATGCTTGTATTTCATTCCTGGAGCCTTGGCTTTTTGATTATCTTCTTTTTTACTTAATGATGGGTCAAGCCTTACTTCGCCAAGAAGTTCTTCTAAAACTTCTTTAGTTATACTTCCAGGTCTTAATATCATAGGAATCTCACTTGTAAGGTCTAATACAGTCGATTCCAATCCAAAGTTACTATCTCCTCCTAAAACTATTCCATCAACTCTTCCATTCATTTCTTCATATACATGTTTCGCTTTTGTTGGAGATGGTCTCCCTGATATATTTGCAGAAGGAGCTGCAATAGGTACACCTGCTTCTTTTATTATTGCCCTGGCAATAATATGAGAAGGCATTCTTATTGCAACTGTATCAAGCCCTCCACTAGTTCTATATGGAATTATATCTTTTTTATTTAGTATTATGGTTATAGGCCCTGGCCAAAGCTTTTCCATAACAAGCTTAGCTTTATTACTTATATCTTTAGCTAAATCACAAACTTCTTCTTTTTCATAAATATGGACTATAAGCGGATTATCACTAGGTCTTCCTTTAGCTTCATAAATCTTCTTTACTGCACTTTCATCTAATGCATTTGCACCTAATCCATACACTGTCTCAGTTGGAAAAATAACCGTTTTACCTTCTCTAAGAAGTTTTGCTTGTATTTTTATTTCCTCATAATCAATATTATTTATATCAATATTACTTATAATAGTCTTCATCTTTCGTATGCCTGCTTTCATTTTAATTTTAGATATAGTTTACAATTATTGTACCTAACAAAAAACCAACTATACAATACACACTTTTTGAATGTGGAAAAATTTCTTCCAATACAACATACATCATTGTACCTCCTGCTGTAGCAAGAAATACACCTATAAGAGAAGTAAACACTCCTCCAAAATAAACACCTAAAAAACTTCCTAGACCCATAGGTAATCCAGCTATTATTGTAAATAAAATAACTTTACTCATCCTCATTTTATTACATACCAGACCCAATGCCATAGCTAACCCTTCTGGTATATTATGTAGACCTATTACTATAGCAAGAGTGATACCTAAACTTTCAGTTGACATAAAAGAAGAACCAATAGCTAATCCTTCTGGTAAATTATGTAGTAATATACTTATGAATATAAGATATCCAGATGCCATGCTTCCAGATACATCCAATCTTGTTTTTATGTACATAGTTATGAGAGCTCCAACAAATGTAAATATAACTGTATTGATTACTCCCATTTTATCCATAGATTCTTTCATCAAATCAAATACTACTACAGCCAACATTATTCCGCCAGATAATCCCATAAAGAAATTTAGGTATTTATCAACTTCTCTTTTGAAGATAGCTGATATGACTCCCCCTAATCCTGTCCCTATAACACCTGCCAAAAGTCCAATCATCGTTACTTTTAGTATCATATAACCCTCCTGTACTTGTATATAACAATTATATACAGTAGAATATGATAACATGACCTAAAATGCAAAATAGCTGTTTCAAAATAGAAAATAATTTCTAGAAAGAAACAGCTCTTTTAAAACATTCCTTATATTGCAGTCATTTTTTCTGTTTGGTCAACAGTAATTAAAGCGTCTATCATTTCATCTATATCCCCATCTAAGAATGCATCTAGCTTATATAAAGTTAAATTTATTCTATGGTCACTTATTCTACCTTGAGGGAAATTATATGTTCTTATTCTTTCTGATCTGTCACCAGTTCCGACTTGGCTTTTTCTTTCTGCTGCTATATCTTTGTGTTGTTCTGCCAATGCTTTATCGTAAAGTCTAGCTTTTAATATTTTTAAAGCTTGCTCTTTATTTTTTAATTGTGATTTTCCATCTTGGCAAGATACTACTTCACCTGTAGGTATGTGTGTTACCCTAACAGCAGAGTCAGTAGTATTGACACTTTGCCCTCCATTACCTGAAGAACGGAAAACGTCTATTCTTAAGTCATTTGGATTTATGTCAACTTCTACATCTTCAACTTCTGGTAATACTGCAACAGTAGAAGTTGATGTGTGTATTCTTCCACCAGATTCAGTTGATGGTATCCTTTGAACTCTATGAACTCCAGATTCATACTTTAATCTTGAGTAAGCTCCTTTACCTTTTATCATAAAAGATACTTCTTTATATCCACCCACTCCAGTATCACTAGCACTTAATAATTCTATTTTCCATCTTCTTCTCTCAGCATATCTCGAATACATTCTAAATAAATCACCTGCAAATAGAGCTGCTTCATCTCCTCCAGCTCCACCTCTAATTTCAACTATAACGTTCTTATCATCGTTAGGGTCTTTAGGTAATAGTAGTATTTTTATTTCTTCTTCTATTGGAGTTACTTTTTCTTCCATTTCAGATAACTCCATTTTTGCTAATTCTCTTAACTCTTCGTCTGACTCTTCTTGTAAAATTTCTTTTGATTCCTTTATACTATCTAAAACACTTTTATACTCTCTGTATTTCATGACAATAGGCTCTAAGTCAGCATGTTCTTTTATATACTTTTGCCAAACTTTTTGATCATTTATTACATCAGGATCACCTATTTTTTCACTTAAGTCTTTATATGTATCTTCCAATACCTCTAATTTTTTTAACATACTTTCACCTCGATTAAATGTAACATATCAATTGTTGATTATATCATATATTGTAGCCTATAACAACTCTATCAATGCCTTGTATATCCTTCTTTGTATATATTTGTTTATATCCATTACTTTTCATAATATTAATTACATCTTCAGCTTGATTATGACCAACTTCATATGCTAATATTCCACATTCATTTAAATATTTCTTTCCTTGTTCTGTTATTTTTCTATAAAAATCCAATCCATCTTCTCCACCCTCAAGCGCATTATATGGCTCATAATCCTTAACTTGTGTGTGTAATGTTTCTATATCTTGCTTTTTTATATATGGTGGATTTGAAACTATAATATCAAATTTTATATTACTATCATTTAATGCTGTAAATAAATCTGATTTGATGTACTCTATTTTTTCATCAACTTCATTTATAATAGCATTTTTCTTTCCTATTTCTAGAGCTATTTCTGATATATCAAAAGATGTCACATTGGAATTTTCAATGTATTTTGCTAAACTGACTGTAATAGCACCTGAACCAGTACCTATATCTAGTATGCTTACATTTTTTCCATCTTTACATATTTCAATTATTTCTTCTACTAAAGTTTCTGTATCTGGTCTTGGGATTAATACTCCTTCCTTAACAAAGAAATCTAGCCCCATAAACTCTCTCTTTTCAACTATATATGCTATTGGTCTTCCATTTATTCTTTCTTCTGCAAAACCTATAAATTTTGTTTTCTGTTCTTCAGCTAATTCCTTATTTAGATTTAAGTGAATATACAATCTATCAACATCACCTAATGCTTTTTGTAATAACAATTCTGTATCTAGTCTTGGAGTATCACTTATATCTTTAAATTCCTCTGAATATTTAATAATTATATCTTTTATCGTCATAATAAATACCCTTTTCTTTAATCTACTACTGCCTTTAATGCTTCTAAAGCTACTTCTAACTGCTCATCATCAGGCTCTTTAGTTGTAAAGTATTGCAACATCATACCTGGATATGCAATAATCTTAGTGAATCTATTGTCATATCTTCCAAGAATTCTAATTACTTCATAAGATAATCCTGCTACTATAGGAACACATATGATTCTCATAAATATCCTAAGTATTGGATTTGGCCAACCAAAAAATGCAAACAATATTATTGATACAGCCATAACTATAAATAAAAAATTTGTACCACATCTAGGATGAAGCCTTTTAAATTTTCTAGCATTTTCTACTGTAAGTTCCAAATTATTTTCATAACAATATATAGATTTATGCTCTGCACCATGATATTGAAATACTCTTTCTATATCCTTACTTCTAGAAATTAATACTATATATGCAAATAATATAACTATCCTTATAATACCTTCTATTAAATTGAGCATAAAATCACTAGGTATTACCTTAGAAAAAGCCCCTCCTACTAGTGTAGGTATAAAAATAAATAAACCAGCAGAAAGTATCATCGCTATAACCAAGGAAAAGACTATAAGTATATCATTTGCCTTGTCTTTAAAAATCTTCTTCATAAATAAATCAAATTTGTCCTCTTCAGCTTCTTCCATAAAGAACTCTGAAGAAAAGTTCAAACTCTTTATTCCTTGAATCATTGTATCTATCATAACAAAAGAACCTCTAATAAAAGGTATCTTATCTATATTCTTATCTCTTACCCAACTTTTTATTCTATCTTCTTTTAAGGCTATTTCTCCGTCACTTTTTCTAACAGCTACAGCTCTTTTATCTTTTGATTGCATCATTACGCCTTCAATAACAGCTTGACCACCTACAGATTGTTTTCCCATCCACTCACCTCATTCAATTGCATTTTAAATACTTGATTTAACATATTTATTATTATAATACAAAAAGACAATTTAAAGTAGAATATGAATCTTTTTTTGTAATAAAATAGGAGTTGGCTTCCTCCAACTCCATTTTTATAAAAATTAGTCCATTTTGAATCTTTTTTTGAATTTGTCGATTCTTCCACCTTTTTCTATGTTCTTTTGTTTTCCTGTATAGAATGGATGGCACTCTGAACATATTTCAACTTTTATTTCGTCCTTAGTTGAACCAGCAACAAATGTGTTCCCACAAGCACAACGCACTTCAACTGGATTGTATTTTGGTTGTATTTCCTTTTGCATTATAGTCACCTCTTCTCTTTATTTAAAAAAATTAATTATATTAACTTTCTTTTTACATTATCAACTACATTATTATAGCACAACTTATTATGCCATTCAAGTGATTTTTCTATTACTTTATATAATCTATTTTTACAATTATTCCTTGATTTTACAAACTCTTTATCGATTTTACAAATTCTTTATTGTCTTTAGTTCTTTTTATAAGTTCAATGACTTTATCTGTAATTTCCATCACTGAATTATTACTCATTTCTCTTCTTAATCTCCAAAGAGCTGTTTTTTCTTCATCATCAAGCAATAAGTCATCTCTTCTTGTCCCAGACTTATAAATATCAATTGCAGGGAATATCCTTTTTTCAGCTAATTTTCTATCTAAATGTAATTCCATATTTCCTGTACCTTTAAATTCCTCGAAAATTACATCATCCATTCTAGAGCCAGTTTCAACTAGTGCTGTTCCTAGTATTGTCAAAGAACCACCTTGTCTTATATTTCTAGCAGCTCCAAAGAATTTTTTAGGTCCATGAAGTGCACCAGGGTCAATACCTCCAGATAAAGTTCTACCTGTAGGAGATATTGTAAGGTTATATGCTCTTGCAAGTCTAGTTATACTGTCTAGTAAGATTACTACATCTTTACCGTGTTCAACTAGTCTTTGAGCTCTATTTAATACCATTTCTGCAACCTTAACATGATGACTTGATACTTGGTCAAAAGTAGAATATATAACATCTCCTTCAATAGACTCCTTCATATCAGTAACTTCCTCTGGTCTTTCATCTATAAGAAGGACTATAAGTTCAACATTTGGATGGTTTTTAGCTATACTGTTTGCGACACTTTTTAAAAGAATTGTTTTCCCAGCTTTTGGAGGTGCAACTATCAATCCTCTTTGTCCTTTACCTATAGGAGAAATTAAATCTATAATTCTTGTGGCTATCTCATTTCTATTTGTCTCCAGTGTAAGTCGTTCTTCTGGAAAGATTGGTGTCAATGTCTCAAATGCATTTCTTTGTATAGCTGTATCAGGGTTCTCATCATTTATCTTTTGAACATATAAAAGTGCTCTAAACTTTTCTCCACTTTTTGGATGTCTAGTTATACCCTTAATCTTATCTCCTGTTTTCATATTAAATCTTCTTATTTGAGATGGTGAAACATATACATCTCCTTCAGTAGATAAATAATTTGAGCCTCTTAAAAAACCAAATCCATCTGGTAAAATCTCAAGTACACCGACTACTTCATCTTCCTTTGATGTGTTAAATTCATCTACTATCTTAGATTCATCTACTTGTTTAGGCATATAATAGTTTTTATTATTATTTCTGACCATTCTATTACATGTATTTGATGCCTTATTGTAATCATTTGTACTTGATGTCTTATTATAATCATTTTTTTGGTTTCTGTTATCTTGGCTTTGGGAAATATTCTGATTATCTATTTCTTTTTTGTTATATGATTTGGCAGGGCTCTTATATTCAACTTCTTTTTCTATGCTTTCGTTCTCTATATTTTCTTTTCTATTTTTCATGTCTTCTTTTATATTTTCATTTTTATCTTTATCTTTAATTTCTTCATTTGCTTTTATCTCATTTGTTTTTACTTCATTCTTGCTCTTAGAATTTATAATCTCAATTAGCTCATTTTTCTTATATGTAGTAATTGATTTTATTTTTAATTCTTTTGCTATTTCTCGTAGTTCAACTAATGTTTTACTACCCAATCCTTCTAATACTTTATCATCTAAAATCAAAAAAATCCTCCTCATCTATATATTCATTTATATATATACTTTTTTTGGAAATTGAAGGCATGAAAAAGAAAAGTTTTATTCAAACAGTTAAGTCTAATAATATCACTATTTATACATTATGGTCAATAAATAAAATTTAAAACATTATTGTCCATTATATTTATTATATCTCAAGTCCAATCTTAGCACGCTTCTATAAATTTATCACTATATTTATATCTTATAATAATATTTTCCCTTAAAATATGCAACTGTTATAAAAATTATTTTTTATCTTTATAAATTCTAAAAACCATATATAACTAGAATTCTGTAAATTTTTGACTACATCAAGTTATATATGGTTTTTATATTTATGTATACCACAGTAGTTATTTATTTCTATAACATAGCTGCAATCATACTTAAAACAGCTGTTATACTTGTTAATACAAGAACACCCACAATCCCAACAGCTATTATTCTATTAATCTTTTTTTGACCTGATTTTGCCACACTACATCACCTTTCCTAATTATTTTTGAATTTCGAGCTCCTTAATTTCGCAAATCTTATCTGAATCTATTTCTTCATTTGTATTATTGTATAACACATTGACATCTTTATCAAATTCATTACAAACATGTCTTAGATACTTAATAAAATCTTCCTTAAGGTCTTCTTTCTTTAGAGCAAAATCGACAGTCGCTTCTAAAAATCCTAATTTATCACCAACATCATATCTCTTACCCTCAAAGTTATATGCATACATGGCTTCCTTTTTAGATAATACTTTTAAAGCATCTGTAAGTTGTACTTCTCCACCTTTGCCTGGAGGTAAATCCTTAAGGATATCAAATATTTCGGGAGTTATTATATACCTACCTAAAATAGCTATATTTGAAGGTGCCTTCCCTGATTCTGGTTTTTCTACCATATCTTTTACTTTATAAACCCTGCCCTCTATATTTTTAGCTTCTATTATACCATATTTATTAGTATCTTCTGGATTCACTTTTTGCACACCTAATATTGTAGTTCTATACTCTTCATATGCGTCTGTTAATTGTTTTAAACAAGGCACATCATTGTCTACAATGTCATCTCCTAGCATTACAGCAAAAGGCTCATCACCTATAAAGTGTCTAGCACAATAAATCGCATCTCCCAGTCCTTTTGGTTCTTTCTGTCTTATATAATGTATATTAATCATGTTAGATATGTTTTGTACTATTTCTAACAACTCTTTTTTACCTTTTTTTTCTAAATCAAGTTCTAATTCTACAGATTTATCAAAGTGGTCTTCAATAGATTTTTTATTTCTGCCTGTTATTATTAGTATTTCCTCTATTCCTGAAGCTACAGCCTCTTCTATTATGTATTGTAGAGTTGGTTTATCAACTATTGGTAACATTTCTTTTGGTTGTGCCTTTGTCGCTGGCAAAAATCTAGTACCTAAACCTGCTGCTGGTATTACAGCTTTTTTAACTTTAACTTGCATAGAATCATCTCCCACTAATTAATAGATAAAAAGTCCTATTATATAATAGGACTTTAAACTTTTAGTATATTTTAACATTAATTCGATATATTTTCCATGTGGATTATAATAAATCTTTTATAATAGCTTTTCAAGTTCTGCTACTAAGCTGTCAAATTTTTTTATTGTATTTTCTATAGGTTTTGTATTAGTTAAATTTATCCCACTTCCTTTTAATAAGTCTATTGGATAATCTGAGCTTCCTTTTTTAAGAAAATTTATATAATTATCTGAGCCATTTTTTAGTATATCTTGGGCGAAACTCACTCCTGCACTACAACCTGTAGCATATTTATAGACATAAAAACTATTATAAAAATGTGGGATTCTTGCCCATCCGACCTTAGATAATTGGTCTAATTCATAGTTTTGCCCATAATACTTCTTAAGAAGTTGTCCCCAAGCATCGTTTAACACTAATGCATTTACACTTTTTCCTTTTTCTACTAATTCATGTATAGTTTTTTCAAATTCAGCATACATAGTTTGTGTATAAAGAGTATCCTTTATTAAGTCTAGATATTGTGTTATATAATAGGCTTTCTCTCCATTACTTTTAGATTCTCTTATAAGCATCTCATAAAGTAATGCCTCATTAGTAGTAGACGCAACTTCATGAGTAAATATAGATGGATTTGAATTAAAATAATTTTGATTCTTAGAACTTAAATATTCATATACAGCATGACCTAATTCATGTGATAAAGTTGAAACTGAGCCTAATGAATTATTATAATTTAAAAGTATATATGGATGATTTTCATAGACAGATAAGCAATATCCACCACTTACTTTATTTTCATGTGAATAAACATCTATCCATTTTTCATTAAACGCTTTGTATACCACATCATTGTATTCTTTTCCCAAAGGTGATAATGCTGAATATACTATACTTTGTGCTTTTTCATAGTTGATATTACTATCAACAGCTTTAACTATAGGTACAGACATATCATATGAGTGAACCTTATCCAACTTTAAGACTTTTTTTCTTAAGTCTATATATTTGTGTAAACTATCCATATTACTGTTTACAGTTCTTATTAAATTATTGTATACTTTTTCATCTACATTATCAGATTCTAAATACATTTCTAAAGACGACTCATAACCTCTTTCCTGAGAATAAAATATATTCTTTTTAACTTGGCCAGTAATCAAGCCCGCAATTGTATTTATATTATCATTATAAGTAATGAGTTCATCTTGATAAGCTTTTTTTCTATTTTCTCTATCTGGAGATTCCAATTCACTTGCATATTGAGCTGGTGTCAAATTAGTTTTTCTATCCATATTTCTAAATAATTCATATACTTGACTTGGAAGACTACTTATTGAAGACACTTTACTTAGAATATCTTCTGATTTATCATCCAAATAATGTACTTTATTTCTTCTTATATCTCTTAAATATACACCATATTTTCTATTTATATTTTTATTTGAAATAATCTTCTTATAATCTCTATTTGATAATTTTAATATCTCTAACTCTAAATCTGAGCAAATCCCCATATAGTCTCCATAAGATTTACCCATACTATCACTCATATCTAAATATTTATATGAATTTTTATTAGTATCTTGTTTTAATTTTACATAGGCAGAAAGTTTATTTAATCTTATATCAAGTTTCTCTTTGATATCTAACGCAAAAGACAAATGCGTTGGTGACTTTGTAACTTTACCTATGTAATTTTTAAGTTCTTTTGTATCTTTATTAAAACTCTTAAGTTCTTTTTTCCATTGGTCATCACTTTTAAATAGAGACTGTAAATTCCAACATGTTTTTTCATAATCTATTTCTTGTTTTTTTTCAGCATCATCTTCAGTATCATTATTCATGACAGTAATTGCTCTATCATTATTTTTTTGATATCCTTGGTCAGCTTTTATACTTATTATTAACATGCAAAAAATAGAGATAAATAAAGGTATTATTGCTTTGCACAATTTCCTATTCATAAAAAGCCATCCTTTCAATAAGTTTACTTAATAATAGGATGGCTTTTTTTAGATATATTATTCAATTATTCATACTATATAAATAAATATCGAATTAATAGTTATCCACATAATAATCAACATATTCACAGGCTTTACTTGCTTAGAAATTTAGTTATTTCAACATGAATCTCTTTTGATAATAGCTTTCATTTTTTCTTTTTTTACATTTTATTAACATTTATGCCATACTTATCAACAAATTTTGTTGATTTATACGTTTTTTTTGTTAATAACTTTACTTTTTTCAAAAGTCTATTAACATATTATACACAAGTTATCCACATATTATACACAGAAATTTATAAATTTTATTTTGTACATATTTTTGTAACTAGAACAGTCATGTCATCTTCGATTTGTAACGCTTGTAACTCCAATGCTCTATCTAATATTAAATTTGAAATTTCCTTTGGATTAGTAGTTTCTATATTTTTTAAGAAATATATTAACCAATTATCGCCTAAATTGTTATTTCTTCCTGCATCTACAATTCCATCAGAAACCATTATAACATAGTCCCCTTCCTTAACTTTTACATTTTTTCTATCAATCTTTACATCTGATAATATACCAACAGGTAAAGATGATGATGATATTAAATCAACTTCTCCATCCTCTCTTTTTATATAGGTAGAACATGCTCCCATCTTTATAGTTTCTAAACAACCTCGTTTTAAATCTAAAATACCTAAATCGAGAGTTGAAAACATTTCTTCTGAAGACTTTAATAACAACATATTATTTATAGTATCTATGACTATTTCATCTTTAATCTTTGCATCTATCATTTTTTCTAGTATATCAATAGTAGCAGAAGACTCTTCATAAGCTTTTTTACCCTTTCCCATACCATCGCTTATAGCCATCATATATTTGCCATCATTTATCTCCATATATGTGTAATTATCTCCACAAAGGATATGTCCATCCCTAGACATTGCTGAAACTTCTGTAACAGCCTTATATTTTTGAGACTTAACAAATGTTGCTTTACATTTACCTCCTAAACAGTGACATCCTATTTTTCTAACAGACATATTCTCTCCTACTAGGTCTGAAATTATATCTACAATTTTATTTTCACACATGCAACCATCGTTACAAGTCTTCTTTTCTATTGATATTTCAAATTCGCTGTTACTCTTTGTTAAGTAACTTACTTTATCAACAGTTATATCATATCTCTCTAATTGTTCATATATATTTTTTTCTTTCTCTATATCCAACATTATATCGCCCTCTAAGTCCTGAGACAGCGATTTAATTGATTTTGAAATACTTCTTATCTGGTTTGCTATTAATTTTCTACTTTCTGAAAACTTCACACTCCAATCATAATCTAATACAAACATTTTGTAATAGTGATTTGATATTTTCACTATTGATTCTGGCTTCATACATTCCTTTCTAAAATTTTTAGGTATATCGTTTACACTTAATTCTCCTTTCTCTTCAATTTTTTCAAGAATATTATATATCATAGTGTATGTATGATTAAATCTTGATTCCCAACACATTCTTCTCATACTACAACTTTTACATTCATCATTATGAATCATATCTATTACATTCGCTATGTCTCTTTGGTCTAACACTTTATCCTTTTCTCTTATCTTATCAAATGTATCTGCAAGGTCATCATAAGTTTTATATATACTATTTAATCGACTATTCGTTAAGTTTTTGCTTCTCATAATATAATCGTATACAATTTCATTTGAAGCTACATTACTTTTTATTAATTTTTCAATCTTATTGAATAATCTTTCTGGCAACACAAGCACTATCAAACACCCTAACAATATATCTCTTAGTTGCATCATGTTTGAAGTAATACCAGAAGTATATAGGTATATTATTGTCCAACTTAGAATATATCCTAATATACAGAAATATTTGTTTATCTTATTAAATGCACCACTTATTAATCCTGAAAAAGAATATATACCCATATAAATAGCTGATGTCATATTATTTAAAATAGATGCCACACCAATAATTACACCACTAGATGCTCCCATAGTAGCTCCACCTACTATTGAGGTCAGTAATATCAATACAGTTGACAAAATGGTCCTTATCGATATTCCAAACAAAGATATATCTCCTATCCCCATTATACTAAAGGTTAGCAGTAAACTTATTGATATGGCTTCTTCTGTCCGTACAGACATCCTATTGTTGACATTGGCCATTAAACCTATACCATAAGAAAATACATATATAGATATAAACATTATTATTGCTTCTACACCTGCAACAAGCAAATTATATACACACCTATCTGAAAAGAAAGCTTGTCCCATGGAAATTGGAAGTAATACTATTGCACCTATAAACGCCATTTTGGCAATTGAATCTAATAGTTTTAGTTTCTTATTTAATGCCATAAATATTGTAAGGCACACAGCATATTTTGCTACATTTCCAAAATCATTGAATGATAACAATATTCCTATTAATGTTGATATAAATACAGGTATCTTATACTTATCAATCTTTGATGCACATATAAAAAAGGCAATTCCTAAAGGAGCTACAGAGTCTACTATAATAGACCTACTAAGTAAAAATCCCATTACAGCGAATGCCGCCGTAGTAAAATCAATATATCCGCTTATTAATTTTATGACATTTGGTTTTACAGTTTTGTTCTTTACAACTGCTACACTTCTTTGCATAAAAAAACCTCCTCTTTTGTTTATATTAAGAATTGTAACAAAGAGGAGTAATTTTTTTTGTCATAATCGGTTCCAAATATCAAAAAATATTAATACATTTTTTTTGACTTTTGACATATTAGGCCTTCCAAATTATCGTATTCACTTACGGTTATTTCTTCTATTTCTAATTTTTCCATTATTATATTCAATATTTTTACACCAGCAGTTATAATATCCGCACGTTTTTCTTGTAGCCCTTTTAAGTTCTTTTTATCACTTAATGTCATCTTTATTAATTTTTGTAGAATTTCTTCTATTTCTTTTTTGCATATTTTACTGTTATGTATTTTTTCCATAGAGTAAATTTCTAATTCTTGATTCATTGCTGACAATGATGTGATTGTACCTCCTATACCTATAAGAGTTTTTAATCCCTTTTCTTTTATGTAATTTAAAGTCTCACTAATTTCATTATATATAAATGAACTCATAGCTTCAAACTCTTCATTTTCAATAATATCGTGTTTCAAAAATTTCTCTGTCATTCTAAGAGCTCCTACATTTTCACTTTTATTAAATTTAATTCCATCTGAATCACCTATAATAAACTCTGTTGAACCTCCTCCAATATCTATAACAATAATATCATTATCCTCTTGTATACCTTCTAAAACACCTTTAAAGCCCAAATTTGATTCTTCTATACCCGTAACTATATCAACATCTATACCAGCTTCTTCTTTTGCTAGTTTAACAAAGTAATCTCCATTTTTACTATCTCTAAGGGCAGATGTCCCCATACAATAAATATTTTCACATTTTTCATCATTACACTTGTCAGAGAATTCTTTTAATGCTTTTATATTTCTTTGAATCGCATCTTCCTTTATATATCCTTTGCTATCTACGCCTTGCCCAATTCTAGTTGTATTAACAAATTTTTTTCTATTTATAAGCTTTCCATCCACATAATCTACTATCAACAATCTCATTGAGTTCGTCCCAATATCAATAGCTCCTATTTTCATTATAAAATTCCTCCTTAATCAAAATAAAAAGTCATCCTTAAACTGAATGACTTTTTTATTTAATCTTAAATTTTAAAATCAATATTCTTGTAGACTTATTAGCCAGTTTTAATCAACGATTTATATCTACATAAACGGTTTCATTAGGCTTTACCATGTTTAATCTTTTTCTAGCTATTTCTTCTAAGTCTCCTTCATATGATTTTTCATCTTTCTTTAAGCTGTTTATTTGTATTTCAGTCTTTTTTAATTGTTTATTTAGACTTGCTATTTCTGTTTTATATTCTTTAGCTTTTTCGTACTCAAATACAAATCCTGTCATTATACTAAAAATTGATATTCCTAAAAATAAACTGATAACAATAATTTGTCCTGAAAATTTTTTTCTTAAGTTCATTTTTCCTACACCCTTTTTTTAGTTTTAGTTTTTTTCTTAGATTTTGATTTTTTCTTGTTTTTTGATTTTTTATTTGATTTTCTCTTTATACTTTTTTTTGTTGCCATAAATATGTTTGGTATATAAAATATAATATCAAATAGTAGGTGTAGTGAATAGATTATAACGTAATACAAATTGTTTAAAAAACTGACTATGTAGTGTGTAACTTTTTTAAAAGAATTCCTCACAAAACGAATTATTTTATTGATAATTGATAAAACAATTTTACTTATGGTGTTATAGTATAAAATAAAACCAATAAACAAAGCCACAAAATGGTAATATCTTAAATTAAAAAACTCTGTAAGGTTTATTGTTATAAATATTATAATGGTTGCCAGAAACCAAAACAATACATCAAAAATTATTGCAAAATAATTGATGAATTTAAAACTCCCTCTCAGGCCTCTATAAAAATCAAACAACACTCCTATGAGTATTCCACCATAAATAGTAGCGTAGAAAATACTTACATCTTGAGTAAAAGGTATCATCTATCTAAATACCTTTTTCAAAAAACTTTCTTGTGGCTTTTTAGGCTTTGCATATACCATAGAATTTATAGTTCCATCTATGCTAATTATATTTTCGTCTATACTTAGCTTGCTCATATCTAGGTTTTCGCCTTCAATTACCATCTCGCCTACAGAAGTTTTAAGCTCTACTCTTTTATCATTAAAAGAATATATGTGCTCGACTCCTGAAATAACCAGCTTTGATCTATCTTTCAAAGTTATGTTCTGTTCCATAATATCCCCCCAGTAAATATTTCACTAATACTACTATTAATATACTAGAGGACTATTAATTTTATTCTAAAATTTCGTACATTTCTTTTGCATCATTTTTTAATACATGCTCTCTTACTTCATTTATCTTAAACTTCATCTTCTTCTCTCCAAATTGTATTTCTAGTGTATCTCCAATATTCACTTCTGAAGAAGATTTAGCGACTTTTCCATTTATAGTGACAATTCCTTTATCACATGCATCTTTAGCAACAGTTCTTCTCTTTATAATCCTAGATACTTTTAAAAACTTATCTAATCTCATAATTATCACCTTCCTTAGCTCTATAGAAAAAGTGTGGTAAATTTATCCACACTTTTTCACAAGATTTCTAATTATCCATTTATTGTATCCTTTAATCCTTTTCCAGCTTTGAAAACTGGTGCTTTAGAAGCTGGTATATCTATAATTTGCTCTGGATCTCTTGGATTTCTTCCTTGTCTAGCAGCTCTTTCTCTTGTCTCAAATGTTCCAAATCCAACTAATTGAACTTTTTCATTATTTACTAGTGCATCTTGAACAGAACTCATAAATGCGTTTAACGCAGCCTCTGCTTCCTTCTTTGTTAATCCACTTTTTTCTGCCATCTTTGATACTAATTCAGCTTTATTCACGATATTTACCTCCTAAAAATGTTTATAATATAGACTCCTATCTTTCTGATAAAAGTTCTAGATTTTTGACAAATTTCCTTCCACAATTTTATTGTTTTTTAGCCTGATTCCAAAATTCATCCATCTCTTCAAGTGTCATGTCTTCTAATTTTCTATTTAAATTCATTGCACTTTTTTCTACAAACTCAAATCTATTTATGAATTTATCTGTAGTACAGTTCAAGGCTTCTCCTGAGTCTATGTCTAAAAATCTAGCTAGATTTACTATCGAAAATAATAAATCGCCTAGTTCTTCCTTTATGTATTTTATATTCCCGACCCTGTGTTCGTCAAGTAATTCCTGATATTCTTCTTCAATTTTTTTAAATACATCTTCTACATTGTCCCAATCAAAGCCAACAAGAGCTGCTTTATGTTGAACTTTACTAGCCTTCATAAGAGCTGGTAAATGTTTTGGTATTCTTCTAAGGCCATCTGTTACAGTGCTTTCGCCTTTTTCTTCTTGCTTTAACTCTTCCCAAGTTTTTTCAAACTTAGACATATCTAGTTTTACACCATTAAATATATGAGGATGTCTATGAATTAATTTTTTGCATATACCATTTACCACTTCTTTTAAATCAAAGTAGCCTTCCTCATTACCTATCTGACAATGGAATATAACTTGTAAAAGAACATCTCCTAATTCTTCTACCATTTCATCTATATCATTATTATCAATTGCATTACAAAGTTCATATGCTTCCTCTATAACAGAATTTTTTAATGATTGATGTGTTTGTTTTTTATCCCATTCACATCCAGATGGACTTCTTAATGTATTAACTATTATTTCTAAGTCATGTACTGTATTATACATCTTTTTAGAACTTTTGGGTATATATAAGCTAGTTAAATAGTCAAAAAAGTTTTCATTTCTGTCTAATTCACATAATTTTATAAACTTTTTACTTTCTAAATCTTTGACACCTGCTCCATTTACTATACATATTTCTTGATTATAGTCATAATATTCCATAAGTTTTAACTTTACATTTGATGCTATAAATTTATCATACACTTGAGTTATTATCATACTTGTATCTAAATCTATGTATGAGTTTTCTATCTCAAAAGCATCTATCAATTTAAATCCATCAGATGGGTCTATAGCTAAATAGTTAAACATAGCGTCTACAAAGCTCATAGAAGGTACTATCTCCACTTTTATGTGCTTTTCATCGGCAAGTCTCTCTATTATACTTACAGTCTTTTCTGCGACCCTTGGATGACCAGGAACCGCATATACTAAATCACCTTTTGTAGATTCTTCTATAATAAATTCAGATATTTTTAAGTAAACACTCTCAAAGTTTTCCTCATTTTCATAAAAGTAATCTAAAGAAGTGTATTGTATAGTTTCTTTAAGTTTATCAATTATTGGATGTTTCTCTGTTCTAAAAAAGACTCTAGGGCTATTTTTTAAAGATTCCAGTACACCTTGGCTTATAAGAGAATAGTCTCCTGGTCCAAGCCCTACAATACTTATCTTACCCATAACATCACTCCCATTAGCAAATTTCACTTTATTTTTGTATTATTATACAAATAAGGAGCTTTACTATTTGTATAGTATTTCCTTTATTTGCATATATATTCCTATATTATCTTATAAGTTTAACTTTTTTTAACAATTTATATAATTTATCACCTTTTGGCATAGTTAATATCTCTTCTTTTTTAATTCCGCCTATTCCAAGAATAACTACTACATATACAATCCCACCAACACCTATTGCGATTATTGTAGACAGACTATTGCCCAATAATCCAACTAAAGCACCATAACTCAACTTAACCATTATAAACATTGTCATAACTGTTATAAATGGTTTTATTATAAATTCCTTCTTAGGAAATTTTACATTCATATATTTTTTAACATATAATAAGTTAATCATAGCTGCCACAAAGTATGCTGTAACTGTTCCAAAAGCTGAACCTAATACATTGATATCTGGTATACCTGTCAATGTGTAACTTATAACAATCTTACATAACATACCCACACATAGAGCAATTACGGGAACTATTGGTTTTCCCATTCCTTGAATTATACCTGTTAATGTTTGTATTAATCCTAGGAACAGTACACATGGAGTAAGAGTAAACAAGATAGTTCCTACAGATGATGGCTCATGTGGAAATAAAAGACCCATTATTGGTATCGCTAATGATGCCATACCAAACGCACAAGGTAATACTATAAGCAAAGTCACCTTAACAGCATTTTTAGTATCTTTTCTAGCCTTTGATTTATTACCTAATGCATATGCTTTAGAAATAGCTGGAACTAAGCTCATACTCATTGCAGTTGTTATAACGGCTGGTAAATTTATTGTTGCCATTGCCATACCTGTCAATTGACCAAACATTGAATTTGCTACTTTATATGTAAAGCCTGCTTCCATAAGTCTTCTTATTACAATAACATTATCTATCATATTTACAAGTGGCATTACTGATGCACCTATTGTTATCGGAATAGCAACTGTTAAAAGCTTTTTAAAGATATAAGAAACTTGTTCATCCTTGAACCTTTGACTCGCATCTATCTCAGCTCTACGTTCTCTTCTTCCTAACATATAAGCAAACATCAGATAAACCATAGATGCTACTGAACCTATTGTAGCTCCTGATATAGCACCTGCTGCTCCTAAAGTTTGCCCAAAACTTTTCATAAGTAGGTAGGCCAAAGTAAGACCTAATACAACTCTAAAAAATTGCTCTGCAACTTGAGACACAGCAATCTTAGTCATGTCTTGTCTACCTTGAAAATATCCTCTATATGCTGACATCGCTGGAACAAATAATAAAGCTGGAGCAATAGCTTTCATAGAGTACAATGCACCAGGATTTTTCATTATGTTTGTTACTATGTAGTCGGCCCCAAAAAACAATATACAAAATGATATTATACCAGTTATAAATAAAACTGTATGCGATACTTTAAATATCTTATTTGCACCTTTATAATTTCCAATAGCAACTTTTTCCGAAACCAATTTTGCCACAGCTGTTGGGAATCCAGCAGTAGCTAATGTTAAAAATAGAGTGTACACAGGATAAGCAGCCTGATAGTATCCCATTCCTTCTGAACCAATCATGTTCCCAAGGGGAATTCTAAAAAATCCACCCATTATTTTTACGATTACACCTGCTAGCCCAAGTATAAGGGCTCCTTTTAAAAAGGAGTCTTTGTTTTTGTTATTGTTCATAACATAACCTCCATACTGTTTATATAACAAACTTTAATATACCATATTTTTAATGCTATATTCAATATTTTAAACAAAAACTTCAAAAGACCTTCACGTAAAAGGTCTTTATGATAAAATTATTGAACTTGTTTTCCTAAAAAGTTAGCAGCTATTTTTAAAGATTTTTCTTCACTTTCTGCAATTGTATCTTTATCTTTTGAAACAACTACAATCGAACCTATACAGTCACCAGATGCACTAATTATAGGCATAATAACTTGACTAATATATTCCTTTTGGTCTTCTTTAAATAAAGGTAAAATATTTTTATCTTTTGAGTATTTTACTGTTCTTTCACTTATTATTGCTTCTAACTCATCACTTATACTTTTTTCTTTATAATCTTTTTTAGGAAGTTTAGATACAGCTATTATAGAATCTAAATCGGTTATTAATACACCATATCCTAATACTTCTGCTAATGTTTCAGCATATTCTTGGGAGAATTCATTTAATTCTCCTATTGGAGAGTATTTTTTAAGTATGACTTCTCCATCTTTTGCTGTGAATATCTCTAAAGGATCTCCTTCTCTAATTCTTAATGTCTTTCTTATCTCCTTTGGGATAACTACCCTTCCAAGATCATCTATTCTTCTAACTATACCTGTTGCTTTCATATTTTTTAATCCCTCCATAAATTACTTTAAGTTTATTTTTACCATTGTTAAGAAAAATATACAAAAAAAGCTATATCTTCTCCAGATATAGCTTTTTTAAGCATATTACTATTTTTTTAGTTTTTAGATTGTGATTGTATTTATTACTTTTTCATCTTTTTCTACTTTAGCTTCTTTAGTTAATTTTTCTATTTTCTCTTGATATTTGTTTTTTAATAATTGATCTTTTATAGTTTCTTTAGAATCTTCAAATGGGGTTTGTTCATTTACTTTGTCTGTTACTTTGATTATATGGTATCCATATTGAGTTTCAACTAAGTTAGATATTTCACCTTTTTTCATAGAAAATGCTGCTTCTTCAAATTCAGCGACCATTTGACCTCTTGAGAAGAATCCTAATTTACCACCATCACTTGCTGAAGCATCTTGTGAATATTTCTTTGCAACCTTTGCAAAATCTTCACCTGATTTAACTTCTTTAAGGGCTTCTTCAGCTTTTTTCTTAGCTTCTGCCTTTTTCTCTTCTGAAAGTGGTTTATTGTTGTCATCTACTGTTTTTAATAAAATATGAGAAGCTTCTACCTCATCTTTTTTGAATTCATCTTTATGTGCATCATAGTATTTTTTCATTTCTTCATCTGATATTTTAGTTTCTTTAGTAAAATTAGCTTGATAGTTTTGCATAGCTAAATCTTTTTCTTGTTGGTCTTTTAAAAATGTATCATCTATACCTAATTTTTCAAGTTGTTTTTTATAATTTTCATCTTTACTCATAGCATCTTTTAAATCTTTAAAACTTTTTTCAACATCTTCTTTTTTAGGAAGTAAGTTATCTTTTTTAGCTTGTGAATATATAACTTCTGTAGTTATAAGTTGTTCAAGAATTAAGTCTTTAAACTTGTCCTTATACTTTACTCCTTTTTCAACTTCTTTGTCCCAGATGTCTTTTCCATAAGTTTGTTCCATAGAATCTTTGTAAAGAGCTATAGTTTTTTTAAATTCATCTGATGATATTTTTGTACCATTTACTGTTGCTACAGTTCCATCTGTGCTTGCGCTACAAGCTGTTATTGATACTACAACTATCATAGCTATTACTAACGTTATTACTTTTTTCAAATTTAAAACATCCCTTCTTAAATTTACAAGTTATTTGACCTTGCACATTTTTTCTAACAGTTCTTCTAATTCTGTAACTATATTATAACCTATTTTTTGTTTAGTTCTATACTTTGTTATTGGAACTAATAATATTTCATCTTTTACTTGTCTAATTTTTTCTATTTTTAATATCTTACACAACGATTTTATATAAGCTATTGTAAGTAGTGTTTGTACTGGTTTAGGTATATCAGAGAATCTATCTTCAAGTTCTTCTTGTATATCCAACATATCTTCCCTATTTTCAATAGAAGCAATTTTCTTATACATTTCAATCTTAATCAATTCATCCTTAATATAATTGTCTGGAATATATGCATTTACACTTAAATCTATTTCAACATCAATTTCTTCAACAATAGGCTCACCTTTAACCTTTTTAATTGCATCATTAAGCATTTTGACATATAAATCATAACCTATAACTGCCATATGACCATGTTGTTGAGAACCTAAAATATTTCCAGCCCCTCTGATTTCAAGGTCTCTCATCGCTATTTTAAAACCTGAGCCAAATTCTGTAAATTCCCTAATAGCCTTTAATCTTTTTTCTGCTATTTCACTTAAAGTTTTATCTTTTTCATACATGAGATAGGCATATCCTTGTCTGGAACTTCTTCCAACTCTACCTCTTAACTGATATAACTGAGCTAATCCCATTTTATCTGCATCGTATATAATCATGGTGTTTGCATTGGATATATCCATACCTGTTTCTATTATTGTAGTACACACTAGCACATCATAGTCTTTATTTAAAAATCCTAAGATTATATTTTCTAGTGACTTAGAAGTCATTCTTCCATGTGCAACAGCTACTCTAGCATCTGGGACAAGCTTTTGAATCATACTTGCCATTTCTTCAATATGCTCAACTCGATTGTATACAAAGAATACCTGTCCACCTCTACTTAATTCTCTTTCTATTTCATCTTGAATTACGCTTTCCTTACTCTCAGTAACATATGTTATTACAGGATGTCTTTCTTGTGGGGGTTCTTCTATAACACTCATATCTCTTATCCCACTTAAAGACATATGTAGAGTTCTTGGTATAGGAGTTGCTGAAAGTGTAAGCACATCTACTGTAGATTTAATTTTCTTTAAAGCTTCTTTGTGTTTTACACCAAATCTTTGCTCCTCATCAATAACTACAAGACCCAAGTTTGGTAAATTTATATCTTTAGATATTATTCTATGAGTACCAATTAGAATATCTACTAACCCTTTTTTAGCATCTTCAATAATCTGCTTTTGTTGTTTTGGAGTCTTGAATCTACTTAAAACTTCCACTCTCAAAGGATAATTTTCAAACCTTTCTTTAAATGTATTGTAATGCTGTTGAGCCAGTATTGTTGTTGGAACTAATACTGCAACCTGTTTTTGGTCCATACATGCCTTAAAAATACTTCTAATTGCTACTTCTGTTTTTCCATAGCCAACATCTCCACAGACAAGTCTATCCATTACTTTACTTGATTCCATATCCTTTTTAGTTTCCTCTATTGCTTTTAATTGGTCTTCTGTTTCTTGATATGGAAACAAGGATTCAAACTCTGCCTGCCATGGTGTATCTTTTGAAAACTTATACCCTTGTATCTTTTCACGTTTTGCATAGAGTTCAATTAAGTCTTTTGTCATATCTTCAATTTCTTTTTTGACTTTTGCCTTTGCCTTTGTCCACTCATTGGTTCCAAGCTTATTTAACTTAACTTTTTCTACCTCTGCACCAATATATTTTTGTACTTTATCCATCTGGTCTATTGGTACATATAAATTATCTCCACCTTGGTAAACTATTTTCATGTAATCTTTTTTGATTGCATTAACTGTAATCTGTTCAATTCCTGTGTATCTACCTACACCACTATTTTCATGTACTACATAATCTCCAACGCTTAAATCTAAAAATGACTCTATCTTCTTTCCTTTTTTTGCTTTTTTATTACTAGTCTTAGAGGCTCTTTTATAAACACCTATCATTTCATTATCTGTTATAACAACAAATTTTATAGATTTATACTGAAAACCACTATTTATATGTGCAGGTACAATTACAATTTGAGAAGATTTAATTTCAATATCTCTATCTTTAGAAACAGTCGTTTCTAAGCCTTTATCCAATAAATCTTTTCCTAATTTATTTGCTCTTTCCAATGTATTTGTAGCCAAAATTATTTTATAACCATTGTATTTCAGCCGATTTAATTCTTCTACAAGTAAGTCTACTTTTCCATTAAATGTAGGTACTTCTCTACTTTCAAAATTTATTATGGATTTTACAGAAAAGTTATTTATAGACTTTGGTAATAGTGAATTTAAGACTACAGACTTGTCTTTTACTAGGTACTCCAAATCTGTATAATGGTATAATAGTTTTCCTTGATTTTTAACAGCCAAACCTCTTTCAAGGTTTAGTTTGTAATTTTCTCTAAACTCATTTAAGTAATTTTCACATCTTTCCTTAAGTCTTGTTATATCATTGATAAATACTATTGCATCATCTGCTAGATAAGTAAATATACTTTTGTTTTCTTCTGGATAGATATAATCTATATAGTTTTCTACACCTTCAAAATAAGTCTTACTTGATATATATTCTATATTTTGAAAGGTTCCTTCATCAGTATTTTTAGTTGTTTCTTTTTTTAACCTAACTAATGCATCTGTAGTTTTTTCTGGATAAATAAATTCTCTTGAAGGAGTTATAGAGAACTGTTGTAACTTATCAATTGATTTTTGAGAAAATACGTCAAAAGTTCGTATGGAATCTATCTCATCATCAAATAATTCCATACGAATCGGATTTGTATACTCAAGTGAGAATACGTCAATAATTCCACCTCTTATACTAAATTGACCAAACCCCTCTATTTTTGAAACTCTTTCATATCCTAAGGAAACTAACTTCTCAGTTAATTTTTCTAAATCTAAACTATCCCCCACTTTGTAATGAGATACACTATCAAGTAAAACTTGTTTTGGTATATATTTTCTTAAAACTGCTTCAATAGAAGTTACTAAAATTATTTTTTCTTTCTTTGCTAGTTTTAACAATACCTTTAATTTTTTTGCTTCTTCGTTTCTGTCCTTTGCATCTAAATGATAAAAGTAAATATCTTGAAATCCTAAATATTCGACTTTATCCCCAACATAAAAATTTAAATCTTCATATACTTTTTTTGCTTCTAAATCACTACTTGTGATAAAAATCATTTGTCGTGACAAATCATTAAACATAGAATATGATATATGAGGTTTTTGTACTGGTAAAAGTCCATTAACCAATAATGAGCCTTTTGTATTTTTTATGCAGTTTATTATATCTTTATACTCTTTTGAGTTCTGCAAAGGATATAAAAAAACATCATTCATTTAAATCTCCCTCTCACTATCCATTGTATTTGTTCATAGACATGTCTATATTTTCTCTTATTATTGAGTCAACAGCACACGCCGCTTTTTCTAGTGCTTCATTTATATTATCAGATTCTTCTTTTCTAAATCTAGAAAGTACAAAATCTGCTAAGTCTTGGCCAACTTCTGGCTTAGATACACCTACTCTTACTCTTGGGAAATCATTTGAACCTAAACACTTCGTTATAGATTTCATTCCATTATGAGTACCACCACTTCCTTTTTTTCTTATGCGTATCTTTCCAACATCTAAATCTATATCATCATACACTACTACTATATTATTTAAATCTACCTTATAATATTTATATATATCTATTAATGTTTCTCCACTTAAATTCATATAAGTTTGTGGTTTTACTAGTAATACTTTTTCAGTACCTACTCTGCCTTCGCCAATTAAAGCTTTGTGTTTTATTTTAGTAACACTAATGTTGTATTCTTTTGCAAGAATATCTATGACATCAAATCCAACGTTATGTCTAGTCTTTTCGTATTTTTTTCCTGGATTTCCTAACCCTACTACTACGTACATTTTTTACCTCCTGTTATAGAAATTTATATAACAAACTATAATAAAAATCAAATATATTATACTCTGTAAATATTATTATAATTGTCGCTAGAGAAATAAATGGTGTAAAAGGAATTTGTTTTTTGATATTTATATTTTTAAAAATTTTAATTCCATATAAAATAACAAAAAATAAAAATGCTAAAATAAATGATAAAACTATCACATAAAATCCATAATTATTTCCCAATGCAAAGCAACATAAGCTATAGAGACCTACATCTCCATAGCCTAATCCTTTTGTAAATTTAGCAATAATATAAGGTATAATAAAACCTATTGCCAGTCCAAATATATGACTTATATAGTCAATTTGCACTATATTGCAAAAGATTAAAAAAATTACACCTTGAACTATTATACCACTAACTATTGTTATATCATATACATATATTGTGTAGTAGTCTATAATAGATATAATTATTAAAAATGGAATTAATACTATATATTGTACACATTCTGCACTAATCCCAAATTTTAGATATATTAATACAGATAAAACTACAGTTATTATGTAAATAAAAAACATATTATACGAATTTTTCTTTACTCCATCACAAAAAATATATAAGGATTTATTTATCAAATATGCAAAAAATAAGGAAATTATTATTATATACTCCATAGTCTACAGTACTCTGTAGTAGGGTTAATAATAATATTGTCCTTATTGATTACTTTAATTCACTTTTATAAAAATTAAAATTACATTAAATTTAACTATCATCTACATAAGTATAGAAAAGTAAAATTCAAGTAATTGTCTTCCAAATAAAATTGTTATCAATGCTCCAATTGATATAAATGGCCCATAAGGTATAACAGAGTTGTATTTCTTTCCCTTTATCTTACTGAAAACTATCACACAAACTCCATATACTGCTCCTACATAAACACTCACTAAAGCTGTTAAAAGACCATTTTTAGTGCCCATATATAATCCTAACATTGCGAATAGTTTAATATCTCCTCCACCCATGCATTCTTTTTTTATTATAAATTCAATTAGAGCTACTATAAGCCAAACACTTCCTCCACATACAAAAGCACCTATAATAGAATCTTTAATTGAAACTTCTTTTAGTAGGAGATTAAAAATTATAGCAAATATAGCTCCAAAAACTAGTATCCTATCTGGTATTATAAAGTGGTCAATATCTATAAATGTTATTACAATTAATAAAGATACAAGAACCAAATAATAAATAGTCGATATAGATATTCCATAAACCATAAACACTGTTAAAAATAAAATTCCTGTAATTAACTCTACTATAGCATATCTGCTAGAAATTTTCTCACCACAATACCTACATTTTCTACCACTCATTAAATAGCTAAAAACTGGTATTAAGTCCATAGGTTTTAGTCTAGTATTGCAACTCATACAATGAGATGGGGGGCTAGAGATAGATATACATTCTGGAATCCTAAAAATACAAACATTAAAAAAACTTCCAAATACTATACCAATTACAAATACATATAAATTAACGACTATAATTTCCATTATAATTTACGCCACCTATCATTCTAGTCATAAATTCTTGGTCGGTACATCTACTAAGTGCCATATCTTTTGTAATCTTTCCATTTTTATAAAGTTCCATCAAATCTTGATCCATAGTTTTCATACCTGCTTTAACTCCAGTTTGTATCATATTTGGAATTTGATATGTTTTTCCTTCTCTTATTAGGTTTTTTATTGCTGGTGTTGCAAACATCAATTCAATTGCAGCTATCCTACCTTTCCCATCTGATGTAGGAAGTAATTGTTGTGATACTACTCCTTCACAAACTGTAGACAATTGAGTTTTTATTTGTTGTTGTTGAGCTGGCTGGAACATGTCCACTATTCTGTCTATTGTCTTAGCAGCACCAACTGTATGTAGTGTTGAAAATACTAGATGTCCTGTTTCTGCGGCTGTTAATGCTATTGACACAGTCTCCGGGTCTCTCATTTCCCCTATTAGAATTACATCTGGGTCTTGACGTAAAATAGCTCTAAGAGCTGAGTGAAAACTTTCTGTATCAGTTCCTACTTCTCTTTGGTTTACTAAACTTTGTTTATGGTGATGGACATACTCTATTGGGTCTTCTAGTGTAATTATATGTTTTTGTTGTGTTTCATTTATTATATTTATCATACTTGCAAGTGTTGTACTTTTACCACTTCCTGTAGGCCCTGTAACTAAAACTAATCCTTTATGTCTTTCAGTAAAGGATTTTATGTTTTCTGGAAGTCCTAGTTTCTCAAAAGTTGGTATTTCTGCTGTTATAGTTCTTATTGCTATTGCATAATTTCCTTTTTGTCTATAGGAATTTACCCTAAATCTTTCTCCAGTTTTTAGAGAAGCTGAAAAGTCAGCTTCTCCATGTTCTTCTATTACTTTAAACATAGATTCCCCAGCTATGTCTTTGGCCATTTGCATTGTTATCTCTGGTGTCAAGATTTGTTCACTTAGCTTTACAAATCCTCCTTTGACTCTAGCTACAGGATTTGTACCAACTGTTATGTGTATATCTGATGCGTTCAATCTTATACCTTGTTCTAATAAATCATAAATATACATAATATTTATTCTCCATATCTTCTATTAGTTTACTTACTTTTTTAGTAATAAATACATAAGGTTATTTTATTACTTAATTTACACTAAATTATCTTTTATTTGTATCTAGTTTATTTTTTTATATGAACTTATGTCATGGCTAATTGAAATTATATCTTTTATATTATCGTTATCTGACTCATTTTTCTTGATTTTAAAGTTTACAGTTGCCTGAACTTTATATTTTGAATTTGAATTTACTTCCTCACCTAATCCAGGAATAATTTTTTCGATTTTCTCTGGTTCTATCTCAGTTATTCCATTTTTATCTCCAGTAACTGTAAATTTCATCTCTGTGCTATATCCATTCTCAATTAGATTTAACCAATCTTCTTTTGTCGCATCATATTCAGCTTTATAAAAAGGTATTTTTAAAGATATATCTTCTGTTTTAGCCACCTCTTGAGGTTTTAGTTCTTTTATTCTACATTTTATCTCTGTCAGTGTTTCTCTTTGAAGTTGTTTCAAAGTTTCACTTAATCCAAATGCATCAAAATTTGAAGGTAGCTCTCTGTACATTTCAATTTTAATTTTATTAAACTGCTCTATAATTTCATATAATAAATTCTTGTATTGTACATAATTTTCTGATGTATTTTTTTCTCCTTTAGATATATTTAAACTTAGAACTTCAAACTTTTGTACATTATCAAATAATTTAGTTCTCAAATCATTTAATTCTTTGCTTCTATTTGGAATTTCTTCTATATATTCATTCAATTCATCCCAACATTTACTCCAATTTCTATCAATCAAATCCCTTTGTATCAATTCTAAATATTGTGTTTGATTTGGAATTTCATCTAAAACTTCTACTTTTGACGAATTACGATGAAATATCGTATGCCTATATTCATTCATATTTTGTATAGCTAAAGAAATTTTATCCAAAGCTTTATATGTGTGTATAAACGCATTATCAATATGTTCATCTTTTTCAACATTACCATCTTCTAAAAAGAATTTAAACATCATATCATTTCCTAAAAGCTTTGATTCATAATTAACCATATTATCAATATCTGATTCTAATTTTTGTCGTGTTATATTAGAAATATCACCAGTATTGTATTTCTCACCCAACGCTAATATAAATTTTTTATTTGAATCAATAGAAGAGTAAACCATATTCGCATCACCATCTTGCATAATACCTAATTTTTCTACTTCTATTAGTTCATCTCTTGCTTTCTCTAACTCTTTACAAGCTGTAGCTAGATAATATTTTATATTATTCATATAATTAAGTTGTATTTCTTCAAGATTTTCCTCTTTATCCTCATTTGCTACTGTTCTTGAAGTTACCTTATTTTCCTTATTGTTATCTTTTTTAAACTCATTGTCTATTTTTTCAAGCTCATCATACAATTTTTCATATGCTTTATCAACACTATTTTCCACACAGGTCTCTGCTAAATACTTGGCCTGTATCACCTCATTAGTAGTCTTTGTAGACTTTATTCTATTAGCTATTTGATTTGAAAATGTCACCCCAACAATAGAAAGCAATGCTACTACAACCAAAACTAAAACTAACGCCGCTCCTCTTTCGTTTTTTATCTTATTCCACTTCCTCAAAATCTCACCCCCAAGTAAAATTATTTATCTTTAAATATTTCAGTTACAATTTTAACTTCTTTTTTACTTGAATAGTCATTCATGCTTTTCCCTGTTGCAGTTATTTTGTATATTTGACCACTTTTATCCTCTACAATAACCTTTACTTTGTTTGTAATACTTTCCTTGTCAATTATATTGCCATCTTTATCTTCTATTGTTGTAATCTCTTTATATGGAGTATCATACAAGCTCACATCATCCTTGTTAAGTACTTTATCATATACAACTTTATTTGATTTATCTATTAATTTTTCATATTCCACCGTTCCATCTTCTCGCTTATCTAGACTGTCAAAATCAAATGTCCCACTTTTTATTTTCTCTCTTAAATTCTCTATTTCACTTTGAACATAATTTAAGGAACTTATATCTGCTTCATTTTTAGTGTTGGCCTTTTCATTAGTATTGATAATATTAAAAAATGCAAATAATATAATTCCCATAATCGCCATAGCTACTAATACTTCAATTAAAGAAAATCCTTTTTCATTACTCTTTTTATCCATATTTTATCAACCTACTTATTTTTTAAATAAATTCCCATTTACCCAATTCTTGACATAACATCAAATGTATAAGTCTTATTATTTAAGTTACTGCTTTTCTGGCCTTCTTGAGCTGATTCATTATAATATACACTTACCGTATAAATAGATTTATCAGCTTGTTTTTCTATTTTAAATGGTGTTTCCTTCATTTCTTTATTGTTTTGAACTAATGGTTGCTTAGAGATTATTTCTTCTCTAAGCCCATCTTCAGTATTAGTAGTATTTTCTTGAATTCTTGTTACAGAGTATACTCCTGTATTGTTTTTGGTCTCTATAGATACTTCATACTTCACTGTATTCTCTGGAGTTTCTATATTATATTCATAGCCACTACCTGAACTGTTCTTTATTACATCCTTACAGTTTTCTAAGTCTCTATTTAAATATTTATTAATTAAATTAATATTTACCTGACCATCTGTAATGATTTGTTGTTTTTTTACTGCTGATGTTATACCATTAAATACTTTATAAGAAATGCTTAAAACTATAGTCAATATAAATACAGCCACTATTATTTCTAATAAAGTAAGACCTTTTTCATTGTTTTTGTACAAGTTCATCACCTATCTTTAAAACCTCTTTGGTTTTATTTTGCACTAGATTTAAATGGATTATATTTTCCTGGTCTCCATGAAGATGGATTATCTGTATCAAGTACCATTGTAGTATTTTCTTTCGTATACATTATAAATTTAAACGTAGCCTCTACTACACCTTCTGCTTCTGGAGTCGCTACTTCTTTTTTTGTTTCTTTTTCTGTTGCAGCTCTAAGTACACATGTATTACATAGATAACTTGTTGACCTATCTAAAAGTTTGTCATTCTTAAGAATTTCTCCCTCTTTTATCAATGGACAGTCATTATATAAATGCCATTTATCTTCGCCTTCTACCCAATATATTTTTGTATCTTTATTTATGTTCACATTTTTTATTAGATCTTTATTACTTGTTGTCTCTTGCTCTTCTTTTTCTGGTTCTATATATGAAGTCATAGTATAGTCTAATATCTGAGTAACATTTTTTTGTTCTTCTAAATAAGCCATCAATTTTTTAACATTTCTATAGTCTCCTCTAACACTTATTGTTGTTGATATTCCATAAAAATGTTCATATTCTCTAATGTTTCCAACATCATAGCTAGTTAAGTCAATATTATATGTTTTCATTTTCTTGTCTAAACCAATTAGAAACAGACCATCTTGCATATCATATAATAGATTTTTACTTTTTTCATTTAATTCATTCTCAATATTTTTAAGTTGTTTTTCATATTTTGGCATAAGAGCTGTTTTCTCTTTATATGTATTTAATTTTTGTGTAGCTTGTTTTACAGAATTTTTTGTAGAAACATATTTCTCATATTGTGGATAAAGTCCAAAATATCCATAGGATAAAATAGCAAGTAAAATTACAACTTTTATAAGAATTCCCTTTAGACTAACTTCCATTTTAAATATATCTTTTATATCTTTTTTAAATATGTCCTTATTCATTAGTTAATACACCTTCTTTCAGGTATAATGTCATATTAAATGTATAGTTGGAATCCTCTCCATTGCTTTTTATACTGTGCAGTTTAACATCCTCAAAATAATACAATCCCTTTAATTTATATAAAAATTGCCCTACATAAGAAGAATCCTTAGCATTTCCCTCTATATTCAAAACATTTGGTATCTTATCATATAATGGAGTCTTATCATCTGCTTCTGTATTACTATCAGACTCCTCATTACCATTTAACGCCTCTGCCACATTTACAGTTTTATCTTCATTTAAGTCATTACTATTTTTACTTTCATTATTATTACTTTTTGTATTTGTACTTGTTTTAGCTTCATCATTATTTGATTTATTTGTATTAGTTTTACTGTTGTCTGAGCTTTCAGTTTTATTAGTTGTTCCTACTCCTTGATATGTTGTTGATAAGCTTGTCAGTTCAACCCTACTTGGAGTATTTTTATCTATATCATCCAATAGATTTTCCCATTTAACCTTTTTCCCAATTAACATATCATATACCTTTATTTCTTCTGTTTTACTTTGTATCATTTTTTCTATATTTCCAATTTGATAGTAAGCAGATTCAATATTCCTTATTTCATCATTTACATTTTCAAGTTCTTTATTAGCTAAACTGTTTGAAAAAATTAAACATAAATATGGAATAGAAACCACTAAAATAAATACGGGTGCTATCTTCATTACACTTTTTATTTGTTTAGCTTTCATTTGTTTTCTGAGTATATCCATTGGTAGAAAATTTATATTTTCAAAATCTTTTTTTCCTTTAGGCTCTATCATACAACCTAAAAGTTCTACAATTGAATTTATATCATCTTCATCTATATCACCAGATACCATATCAGCTATATCCATTATCTCTGTAAGACCTTGAGAAACATAGTTTGAAAATGCAGAACTAAAAGCCTCATAAATTAATTTATTAGAGTACCTTTTCCCCAATATCAATATAGTATCTGTTACCTTACCAAAGTTTCTTGACGAATAGTAATTCATAAGTCCTTTTGACTCTTCGACCACATTTAATAATTGTATTTCCATATCTTTAGCAGTTATTCTTATCGGTATATTATCACTAATGAATAAAGTATCTTTTTTATATATGTTTATAATTGTGCTATTATCGCTTATATTTGTCACCATTATATCATTGTAATCTAAGTTCTTGAGAATTCTTAAATAGGCAGTTGATAATGTATCTATTCTATCCAATACCAAATCAAATTCATGTATTATATCTACAATTGCATTTATTTCTTCTTTTTTTATAGCTCCAATAATCAGATTTAAACTAGCCTCTTCACCTTCTGACCTATCAGATATCTCACTAGATACTTCATATGAAAATACATACTCATCCGATTCTAAAGCCATCATTTCATCCATTTCTAACTTCATAAATCCATCTAAATCTTTTTTATCCATCTTAGGCAACTTTTGAGGTTTTAGAATTACATCTCTCGTATTCAAACAAAACACTATGTGTTTTGATTTTAACTTTACATTTTCTAATGCATATCTCAATAGAGCATACTTTTCTTTAGAAAAATCTTGAGCAATATCCTCTATTGAAAATACATTAAAGTTTTTTATATAAAACGTATCTTTATCATGTTTGTATCTGCCTTCAACTATGGATATAGAATCACCATAATATGATACATAAACCTTATTCATTTGTTGTTTTCCCTCCTACATAGCATCATATATACTAAGCATTGGCATGAATATTGATACAACCAGTACCGCAACTATAATACCAACTGCAATTATTAAAACAGGTTCTATCATTGATGCCATTCTATTTAGATAAATTTCGGATTCATATTCATAGAATTCGGCCATCTGTCTACTTATGTTCTCTAATTCCCCTGTCTGCTCCCCTATTGCTATCATCTGCACTAAAACTGAATCAAAATACGTATATCTTTGTAAGTTTTCTGCTAGACCTTCACCTCTTGTTATTCCATCTTTTGCTGATGTTAAAATCTTTTCTGCCATAGTATTATTTACACTATCTATGATATAATCAAGCCCTTGTACTAATGGATATCCTGTTGATACAAATAGATACAATGCTCTTGAAAATCGTGTAGCCACCATGCAGTTTATCCCTTTTCCCAAAACAGGAATTTTATTTATAACTCTATCCTTTTGAGCTCTACCAACTGGTGTTTTTAGATACTTCTTAAATTGGTAAATAGACAATATAATAGCTAAAAGTACTATTGGCCAAAATGTCTTCATAAACGTACCAAATCCCATAACAATCCTTGTTATAAGTGGAAGAGTAGCACCTACTGTTGTAATTGAATTAATCATCTTAGGTACCATAAATGCTGTAAATATAAAAATCATTATAAATGAAGAAATCAAAACTATTAATGGATATGTAGCCGCATTTCTAAGTTTTTGCTTAACTCTATGCTCACTGGAATAAAATGAAGCCATACTTTTTAATACTTCATCTAGTTTACCTGTAGCTTCACCTGTAGCTACCATGGCACCAAGTAACTTTGGAAACTTCGACTTTGGTGCAAGCATTGAATCAGCAATAGTAGAACCTACTTTTATCTCTGCTACTATACGATTTATTTCTTCTCTTAATGTAACATTAGTTGACCTTCCTGCTAATGTTTCTAATCCAGAAATACTATTTATACCAGAAGACACTATAATAGCAAACTGTCTGCAAAAGTGGCTTATCTGGTCAGCCCCTAAGTCTTTTCTTCTCTTTCTAGAAGATATATTTATATTTTTACTTTTACTTTCTTTGATTTCAAGAACTCTAAGATTTCTTTTTCTAAGAAGACTTTTAGCTTCATTAAAATCATTAGCTTCAATCACATCAGTTTGCTTTTTCCCATCCTCTTTTATTATTGTATACTTAAAACTTTTCATAATATCATCCTTTAATCAGTCATCAAAATTATTCTAATCATTTCTTCTACTGTTGTCTTTCCACCTAAAACCTTTTTAACTATATCCTCTTTTAGACTAACCATACCTTGTTTTTTAGCTAACTTTAAAATTTCTCTTTGATTTGCAGAGGAATCTATTAGCTCTTTTATTTCTGGTGTAATTTCAAGCATTTCAAATATACCTAGACGTCCCTTATATCCAGTATTATTACATCTTTCACAGCCCTGCCCTTTATAGATAGTTACTGATTCGTTTATATCAATACCAAGAGCCTTTTTTTCTCCAGTATCTGCCTCATATGGAACTCTACAATGCTCACATATTTTTCGTGTCAGTCTTTGAGATATTACCCCTAAAAGAGATGAAGTTATCAAAAAACTTTCCACATCCATATCCAAAAGACGTGAAATTGCTCCAACTGCTGTATTTGCATGTAATGTGCTTAAAACTAAATGTCCTGTAAGAGAGGCTCTAATTGCTATTTCGGCAGTTTCTGTATCTCTTATCTCTCCAACCATTATTATATCTGGGTCTTGACGCATAAAAGCTCTAAGCCCACTAGCAAAAGTAAGTCCTGCCTTTTCATTTATTTGAGATTGATTTACACCAGGTAATTCATACTCTATAGGGTCTTCTATTGTCAATAAATTTCTATTTTCTGTATTCAATTGATTTAGCATTGAATATAATGTAGTAGTTTTTCCACTTCCAGTAGGTCCAACAACTAATATAAGTCCATAAGGGGTATTTATTAACTCGTCATATATCTTAGAGCCATGTTCATCTATTCCTAGTACTTCTTTACTTACCATAAAATTACTCTTATCAAGTACCCTCATGGCTATCTTTTCATCCCTATTGGTTGGCATTGTAGAAACCCTAAAATCTATCGGTTTATTATCTACTTTTAAATATATTCTACCATCTTGTGGAATCCTCTTTTCAGATATATTTATATCTGACATTATTTTTATACGACTTATTACTGCCTTGTATGGCGCAGAGTTCATCCTCATATATTCTCTTAACATTCCATCTATCCTAAATCTAACACGCATGTAATTTTCACTTTGTTCTATATGTATATCACTTGCTTCCATCCTAACAGCATTTTCTAGTATATTATTTACTAGCCTTACTATTGGAGCAGCATTTACATCCTCTTCAAGGATTACTGTTTCTCTAATTCCACCAGTCTTGTTTTTGTTGTATTCAGTCATTGCTTTATTTATTTCTGAATGTGCATAGGCATGACCTATTGCTTTGTTTATATCTTCTGCACTTGATATAAATATTTCGACATCTTTCCCTGACATACGTCTTACATCTTGAACTGCTTCTCTATCTTGTGGGTCTGACATGGCTAAACATATTTTATTTCCATCGATTTTGAATGGAAATACAGTATATCTTTTGCATATATTTTCTGGAACCATCTTTGTAGCTAATGTATCTATTTCTGTTCCTTCTAAAAATACACTTTCTATATCTAAAAGTTCTTTTAATACACTTATTAATAAGTTACTATCTATAAGTCCTTCTTGTACTAGAAATTCTCCTAGTCTTTTTCCACTATTTTTTTGCTCTGATAATGCCCATTTAAGCTGGTCTTCTGTTATGTATCCTTTTTCAACCAGTTTGTCTCCTATTCTAACTTTTTTAGCCACAGATTTCACTCCTTTACTATTTTAATTATACCACCATTTATGATTTGGTATTAAATAAAATAGTATAAAAAAACAGGAAGATTTTCTTCCTGTTTTTTATATTATATTTTTCATTAAGTTTATAATATTTTTTATAAAAAAATAGATTTAATTATTTTGTTGAATCCATAACAGTATTATCTATAAGTACCATATATAGAACTTTATTATTTATTTTTGTATTACTTGTTAATTCGTCCCCAAAATTATCTCCTGTAACACCTGTATATATTTTCTTTTTGCCTATATCACTCAATAATTTTGCTGATTGTGCTTCTGTTAATGTAACTCCATCACCATCTTCACCTATCTGTAATACTAATCTATTACCAACTTTAATCAGTGAATATTTTCCACCTATATCAGCTTTATCAGGAAGAGATTCCATATAGCTCTCTAAAGTAGTTAAAGTTCCAGTAGGTATCTTATTTGTATCTGAATAATAAGATAATGCTGCACTCTTAACTGAACTATAATCAGACTCAACACTTGCTACCTTAGCCTTGTTTATATTACTAAATAAAGCTGGAACTGCTACCACTGCTAATATTCCTATAATTGCAATTACTACCAATAATTCCACTAAAGTGAAACCTTTTTTATTCTTTCTTAACTTCATTTTTATTCCCCCTCAATTTTTAAATTAATACTTACTTATAATATATCTGGTTAAAAATCTAAGTAAAATTATTTACACGTACTAACCAGATTTATTTCTAGCATATAACCATTTTTTTGAACAAAAAAAGCTATGAAAATAAAAGTATCATAAATACAATTTCATAGCCGGTTGCACCACTAACTCAATATGTTCCAAGGTGCCCACATTACAGAACATACATCAACGTTTCTATTTTATTAAATTTAGAATGATATATAACTCATAATAGAGATACATATCCACTTATATTATATAATAGTTACCACATTTTAGCAATACAGTTTATATTATTTATATATACCAAATTTTCACATGTTCAAACATAATTTCTTAAAGTAACTATACTATACAAAAAAAGAAACATCTCCCTACAATTATCATATATCGTAAGGAGATATTTATAAATTATCATTTAGTTTTATCATTGTCATTTCCATCCTTTGCTAATATTTATTTGAAAGCTAAAAGCTATTACAATATAGTATTTTATTAAAAACATCTATATATAAACATTCTATATTCTTGCAGTTATGATTCAGTCACAATCACTATATAAATGAAACTCTTCATTTACAGGTATGCTTATTGTGCAAAATTACTTTCTTTACAGTAACTTTATATAATCCAGAACCCTATCACAAACACTAAAGATATAGAATAGATACTATTTTCAATTCTTATAAATAAACTTTCAATAGATTTTTATATTTACTTTAGATTGTGACTAAATCACTTAATTATTAGGGGTTCATCTTCATTCCTTCCCATTGGAAACACCTCTTTCTTTAATTTATATTTACATAATACTACATAATTCAATTTTTTTCAATACTTTTTCTAAATATTTTTTATATTCATAAAATTCATAATTTTGTATTTTTTATTAAATTTAGTTTTTAATTACTTATCTACATGTTTTACAAGAAACATTTACTTTTACATACACACATACAGATCCAATAAATTATAATAATACATAAATTAGATATCAAAAAAGAGTTGCTTAAAAAACTTATATCTTTTTTAAGCAACTCTTATAAATCTAATTAATTAAAATAATTTACTTACTGATTCATTAGAGAATATCATTCTTATAGCATCTCCAAATAAAGGAGCTACTGTTTTTATTTTTATCTTATCTATTCTTTTTTCTTTAGGAAGTTGTATAGTATCAAGAACTATTAACTCACTTATTTCTGAATTAGAAATTCTTTCAATAGCTGGTCCTGATAATACACCATGAGTACAACAAGCATAAACATCTTTTGCCCCAAACTCTTTAAGTGCATTTGCAGCATTAACTATTGTTCCTGCTGTATCTATCATGTCATCTAATAGTATAACATTTTTACCTTTAACATCACCTATTAAGTTCATAACTTCACATACATTAGCTTTTGGTCTTCTCTTATCTATTATAGCTATTGGAACTTCTCCATTTAAAGTATTAGCAAATTTTCTTGATCTAGTAACACTTCCTAAGTCTGGAGATACTACTACTAAATCTTCTATTTTCTTTTCATTGAAGTAATTTGCTAATATTGTTCCACCTAGTAAGTGGTCTAATGGTATATCAAAGTATCCTTGTATTTGAGCAGCATGTAAATCCATTGTTAATACTCTATCTGCTCCAGCAGCAGTTATTAAGTTTGCAACTAATTTAGCAGTGATTGGATCTCTTGCCTTAGCCTTTCTGTCTTGTCTTGCATATCCATAGTAAGGAATAACTGCTGTTATTCTTCCTGCTGATGCTCTCTTTAATGCATCAATTAAGATTAATAACTCCATTAAGTTATCATTTACTGGACTATTAGTAGATTGTACTACAAACACATCACAACCTCTTACTGTCTCATTCATGTTTACACATATTTCACCATCACTAAACGTACCTACTTCACAGTCTAGCACTGATACACCTATATAGTCAGCTATTTTTTGTGCTAACTCTTTCGATGAATTACCTGCAATAATTTTAATCTCGCTTCCGCTAGTATTCATTTATGTAACCCTCCTGAAAATTTTAAAATCCTAATGAATATAATTTATAATAATTTCGAGCTAATTTTATTAGCCAAAATAATAAACTAAATAACTATTTACTTTGGTTATCTTTTTGATTCTTCTTTTCTACCCATCCTTCTTTAACAACTTGTCTTTGTCTTGCTATTGCTAAAGCTCCATCTGGGACATCATGTGTTATTGTTGAACCTGTAGCTATATATCCTTTTTCCTCTACAACTACTGGTGCAACTAAATTAGAATTTGAACCTATAAACGCATCGTCTTTTACTATTGACTTAAATTTATTTTTACCATCATAGTTTACAAATACTACTCCACATCCAATATTTACATTTTTACCAACATGTGCATCTCCTATATAAGAAAGATGAGATGCTTTTGAACCATCTTCTATAACAGCATTTTTTACCTCTACAAAATCACCTATTTTTACATTGTTTCCTAAGTTAGTTTTTGGTCTTAGATATGCATATGGTCCAACAGTAGTATTATCTCCAACTTTACTATCAAGTATAGTTGAATTTTTTATTTCTGTTCCAGTTCCTATTTCTGAGTTTGTTATAGATGAGTTCATTCCAATTATACAATCTGAACCTATCTTTGTTTTACCTTGTAACATAACACCTGGATATATTATAGTATCATTACCTATCTCAACATCAGATTCTATATAGGTAGAGTTAGTGTCTATTATAGTCACTCCATTTACCATATGAGATTCATTTATTCTTTTTCTCATAATTTCTTCTGCCTTTGATAATTCCACTCTTGAGTTAACACCCATAAGTTCTTCAATAGTTGAACCTGCAAATGCACCAACTTTTAAGCCTTTGTCTCTCATTATTTTAGCAGTATCAGTTAAATAATATTCACCTTGTGCATTGTTATTATTTAACAAATCTAATGCTTCTCTAAGACTCTTTCCATTAAAACAGTATATCCCAGAATTTATTTCACTTATCATTTTTTCTTCTGAATTTGCATCTTTTTGCTCCACTATTTTAAGAAGGTCCCCCTTCTTATCTCTTATTATTCTACCATAACCTGTTGGATTTCCAACTTTTGTTGTAAGAACTGTGGCATGATATTTATTTTCTATATGGAAATCAAATAATTTCTTTAATGTTTCTTCCTTTATAAGTGGAGTGTCTCCACAAAGTACAACTATTACATCTTCATCATTTATATATTCTTTAGCCATTTTTACAGCATGTCCTGTTCCAAGCTGTTCTGTTTGCATAGCTATCATAGTTTCTTCTGCAAGTTTTTCTTTTACTACATCCGCTTCATGCCCCAAAATTACAACAGTATCCTTTACGCCTGATTTTTTTGAAACATCTATAATATGGTTGACCATTTCTTTTCCGCATACTTTATGTATAACTTTTGGGTATTTAGACTTCATTCTTGTTCCTTTGCCAGCGGCAAGGATTATAGCTTTAAAGTTCATTGATACACTCCATTCAATCTAATTTAATTTTATTCGTATTATTATCTCAATCAATATACATTATAATACATTTATTTAACAATTTGTATACAACATATACATTATCACTAATAATATAGCACTTTTTTACTAAAAAGTACATATTTTAATGCAAATTCTACATTTAAAAAGAGCCTAAATGTTCGGGCTCTCTCCATTTTTATATTTATTGTTATTCAGCAGCTACTTCCCATTGAACTAATGCTTCATGATACGCTTGTAAAACTGCATCTTCTAAAACTTGTCTCATTTCTGCATTTATTGGATGAGCTATGTCTCTGAAATTTCCTTCGCCTACTTTTCTGCTAGGCATTGCTATAAATAACCCATTGTGGCCTTCTATAACTTTTATATCATGTACTACAAACAAATTATCAAAAGTTATTGACACTATACATTTCATTTTACCTTCTTCTGTTAATTTTCTTACTCTTACGTCAGTTATCTTCATACCAATATATCCCCCTTTGATTTTGACAGAAATTAATTTATATTAAAATTATTATTGTTGGAATAAATTAATATAAACTGTTTTTTAAGTAATTCTATGGACAACTAGGGATATCCTCTTTTTATTTTTACATATTTTTCTAAATATTTTTTTATTAATCTTCATCTATCTCAAATTCAAATTCTGAATCATTTTCCCCATCTAAGTCTTCATTTCTATATTCATATTTAAAAGTTTTTAAGTTTGGTTCAACTACTATTTTATCTCCAGTAACATCTAACTGAATTAGTGATATATAATCTTTTACCATTTTTTCTGAAGGATTTGTTGTAGATATGAATACTCCAGTACCTATAACCTCTGCTCCAAATTCATTCATAAGGTCTACCATTCCTTTTATAGTACCTCCACCCCTCATGAAATCATCTATAATTATAACTTTACTATCTGGTTTAAGAGCCTTTCTTGGTAAACTCATACTCTCAACCTTCGAATTATTTCCACTTACATATGTCATACTAAGGGTAGGACCTTCTGATACTTTTATATCTTTTCTTATTATAACTAGAGGTAAATTCATAGCCTTTGCAGTCATAAGTGCCATAGGTATACCTTTTGTTTCCATTGTTACAACATAATCTGCGTCTACATATTCAATGTTTGAAGCAAATATTTTTCCTATCTTAGCAGCTATTGTAGGGTCATAAATTAAATCAATTAAGTATAAAAAACCGCCAGATAGTATTCTAGATGTGTCACATATTTTCTCGCACAATTCCATTAAAAACTCTGCATTTTCTGCTATAGAAGTTTTAGGTATATATTTTACTCCTCCTGCTGCTCCTGAGATAGTTATAACTTTACCTAAGTGTAGTTTTTCAAATACATTTTTTACAACTAATAAATCTTCACTTATTGTTGATTTTGCTGCATTAAATTGATTTGTAAAATAACTTAATGTATATATTTTATTTGGGTTATCAGATAGTATTTTAACTATTGCCCCAATTCTCTCTGTTCTTTTAAATTTCATTACTATTTCCTCCTGCCAGTACCTTTATATAACGTTAAACTAACTAATGCATAACAATTCGTATTGTGGTATAATATTACTTATGTTTTATTATATTCAAAAATAAAATACATATAATATTATATGCATATTAATTATAAAATATTGAACATTATATTATTATACCACAAAAATAGTTCATATTGTAGGACTTAATTAAAAAGAAAGGTGGTTTTATTATGAATATACACTTTATAGGAATTGGCGGTATCAGCATGAGTGCATTAGCCGAAATATGTATCAATAAGGGTTATCAGGTTTCAGGTTCGGATTCAAACGAATCATACCTATTAGACAAACTTAGGGATCAAGGGGCAACTATCTATATCGGTCAAAAAAAAGAAAATATATCAGATGATGTAAATATGGTTGTTTATACTGCAGCAGTTCACCCAGACAATGAAGAACTTATAGCTGCTCGAGAAAAAAATAAATTAATAATGAACAGAGCTACTTTTTTAGGTCAGATTATGAGGGAGTATAAAAACTCTATAGCAGTTTCTGGGACACATGGAAAAACTTCTACAACATCTATGCTGTCTACAATTTTTGAATATGCAGACTTAGACCCTACTATATTGGTTGGTGGTAACTTAAGTATGATAGGCGGTAATGTTAAGATAGGTAATTCTAACCACTTTATAACTGAAGCATGTGAATATGTAGATAGTTTCCTTAATTTTAATCCTAAGATATCTATAGTTTTAAATGTTGAGGAAGACCATCTTGATTATTTCTCTGGTATAGATGAAATCAAAGCTTCGTTTAACAAATTTGGTAAACTTTTACCTCCAGATGGATATTTCATAATAAATGGTGATGATGAAAATGTTGATGACATATTGTACGATGTTAAAGCTACTATTATAAAATATGGTAGAGATTCTGACAATGATGCTGTTATAAAAGATATACATTTTGACAATGGTGGTCACGGAATCTTTAAAATAGAGTACCAAGGAAAAGATTTAGGAGAATTTGAACTTTCTGTATATGGCCTTCATAACATATACAATGCTTCTTCTGCTATAATGGCAGCTCTTGTTTCTGGTATTGATTTAGAGACTATAAGAAAAAATATAAAAATATATAAAGGCGTAGGAAGAAGATTTGAATCTAAGGGATATTACAAAAATGCCTTAGTAATAGATGATTATGCACATCATCCAACTGAGCTAAAGGCTACTTTAGCTGCTGCTAAAAAGTTAAAAAAATCAACTTTATGGTGCGTCTTCCAACCGCATACTTACACTAGAACAAAATCTCTTTTAGGTGAATTTTCAGAAGCTTTCTATGCAGCTGATAAAGTTATAATAACAGATATATATGCTGCAAGAGAAGATGACCCAGGAGATATACACTCTAAAGACTTAGTTGAAAAATTATATCAAAACAATGTAGATGCTATCTACATAAAAGAATTTGAAGATATAGTAAAATATTTACGTGAAAATGTTAATGATAATGATTTAGTAATAACTGCTGGTGCTGGTCCAATATATAAGGTTGCAGACTTACTAGTTGAAAAATAGTATGTAACTAAAAATAACATATAAAAATTAATTTAGGCTATCAAATGATATAATCACTTGATAGCCTTCTTAATATTTTATTTCTTTCCAATCTCAAATATTTCATTTTTAAGATAATCAAATAAACTTGTATGAACCTCGTAGTAAGAGACAGTTTTCTTAGAAGTAACTTTTACATAATCCTTGCCCATTGTATCCACTTTCACCGCAAAATTTTCACCTTTTATATTTATACTGAAATTATAATCACTTCTTTCCTTACTTTTTTCTGGCTGAACCTTTCCTACAACTCTTTTTGAAATCATCTTATGTGCTAAATCATCAAACTTCCATTTATGAATCTTCTTAGTTTCTTTTCCATAAGTTATAGTGACCTCTTTCCAGTCTTTATAGTGACTCAAAAGGTCAAATGAAGTATATATGCTCTCATCTAAAAGCTTCTTAAAAGAATTCTTGGAATCAATTGGAACTTTATAATATTCCTCTTTATTTACAGTATAGACTCTAAAAAAATTAAGGTCTGTAGAAAATTTAATTCCATCATCAGAATACCCTTCATAAATTGCTTCATAAGAAGTAGTATTTCTCACTTTCTTAAATTCTGAGAAAAAGAACTTTATCTCGTTCCACATATCTTCTTCGATTTTTATGTTTTCTACATTTTTATCTGATACATAAATTTTCTTCTTCTCTTTTATTTGAGTCATTAAAGACCTATTATCTTCTGTCTCTGTTTCTACTTTCTTTGGAACCTCACTCTTATCCTTTTCCATGTTTAGACCTATTTTAAAAGATATAAAGTATATTATAAAGAAAACAACTACTCCTATTAATATTGCAGCTTTTTTCTTTAGTTTTCTTTTCTTACTCATTTAACCACCCCTAGAGTTTATAGTCATAAAACAATTATATAACTTTTTACACTTTTTTTTAAGCCATAATTATTTTATACACTTATTTCCTTGGCAATTAGTACATGGTTCAACATGAACTGTTATCCCTTTTACAAATTCCATATGTTTTATTATATGTTTTTCCAACTTAGTAGCAATATCATGCCCCTGTTTTACTGTTAGATTTTCATCAACACATATAGTCAAGTCCACATATGCCATAGCTCCATGTTTTCTAGTCTTTATATCTCCTAGATTTTTAACGCCCTCTGTATCTGCTACAATAAACTTTAATTCTTGTCTTTCTTCTTCTTCAACTGAAACATCCATCAATTCATTTACAGAACTTATAAGTATATCAATTCCTACCTTAGCTACAAATACTGCTACTACAACTGATGCAATTGGGTCTAATGGTTTAAATCCTAAAATAGAACCTCCTATACCTATAAATGCAGCCACTGAAGATAGAGCATCTGACCTATGATGCCAAGCATCTGCTTTTAAAGCGGGTGAATTTATCTTTTTAGCAACTTTTATTGTTATTCTATATTGATACTCTTTTATCAAAATTGAAATGACTGACACTATTAATGGAAGTATTGATGGAACACTCAATGCATCTAAGTTAAATAAGGATTTAATAGCCCCTATACCTATTGTGATAGAAACAAATATAAGTAATATTGATAATACGAATGATACCAATGTCTCTGCCTTTTCGTGACCATAATTATGTTCCTTATCTCCTGGTCTAGAAGATACATAATTACCTATCAGCACACCTACAGAACTTATAATATCTGAAGCGGAATGTAATCCATCTGCAATCATAGCACTAGAATTACCAATAATACCAGCTATCACCTTAATTATTGTTAAGACTATATTCCAAATTATTGATTGTATTGTTATTTTATTTGCTTCCTCGTACCTTGTTTCCATTGTTATTCCTCCTCATAAACCAAATCTAAATATTATTAAAAACATATATTTAAACATAAATTAAAGTTATTATTATATTCAAATGTATATCTTTTACTTTCAATAGAGATTATCAATCTTCTATAAAATGAAAAATCACCTAGCTTGAGCTAGGCGATATATATATTATACACTATTATTTAAATTTATGCTTCTTTTATTATCTCTATTACCATTTTGGCAGAATCATATAAATCCTTTATAGCTATATGTTCATCTAATGTATGAGCATTTTTCATACCTATTCCTAGAGTTATAGCTTCAATACCATTTTTACTTAATATATTAGTATCGCTACCTCCTCCTGTAGATTCAGTATGACCTTCTATTCCTAAATTTGAAAATGCTTTTTTTGCAAGTTGTATTATTTCTGAATCTTCATTAACATCTATTGGAGTATATGCTCTATTTACATCTATTTCAATTTTAGCTCCAAAATCCTTAGCGGCTTTTTCAAAAGTTTCTACCATATGTTTAGTTTGAACATCTAATTTATCTTCTTTTAGGCTTCTAGCTTCTGCAACTATGTTAACTTCTCCTGTTACTATATTTGTAGCTGTTCCACCATTTATAATTCCTATGTTAGCAGTTGTTTCTTCATCTATTCTAAGTAAATTCATATTATCTATTGCTCTAGCAGCTACCATTATAGCACTTATACCAGCTTCAGGCTCAAGACCTGCATGAGCTGTCTTTCCTAATATCTTAACATTTATTACATCTTGTGCAGGAGCTTTTACTATTATCTCTCCAGGAGAACCACCACTATCTAATACAAAGGCATATTTAGAATCTATTTTTGCATAGTCTAAATTTTTAGCTCCAACTAATCCACATTCTTCACATATAGAGAATACAACTTGAATATCAGTATGTTCTATATTGTTTTCTTTTACCTGTCTTAATCCCTCTAATATAGCTGCTATACCTGCTTTATCATCAGAGCCTAATATTGTAGTACCATCACTTTTTATTATTCCATTTACTTCATCCACTATAGGTTTTACCCCTATTCCTGGAGTTACTGTATCCATATGTGAACTAAATAATATTTTCTTTCCTTCTTTATTTCCTTTTAAAGTAGCTATTATATTGCCTGTTTCTCCATTTGCTTTTTCACCAGCATTATCTACTACAACTGAACAACCTATTTCTTCTAACTTTTCAACTAATACTTTAGCTACATTCCCCTCTTTTAAAGATAAACTGTCTATCTGTATTAATTCAAGGAACTCATTTAAAATTCTTTGCTCGTTTATCATAATCTTCCTCCATAATATAATAGGTATTTCAACATATATTGTAGTGTAATATTTAAATATTATCAATAGTTTTTAAACTTTTATATCATTTTCATTAATTTTCTTTACTAAAATGAAAGTTAAAGTTAAATTCTTTCATTCTTATTGTTTTATCTAACTATATTTCTCTGTCTAGAATCTATAAAGCATAACCAGTAGCCTAAACTATTGGTTCTATGGTCACAAACTTGATATTTTAAAAATCCTGTGCTTCCATTATCTGGTTGTTCATTTCTATTCCCTGGAATAGCATAAATATAATGCTTTCTCTTATTATATTCATCATATTGTACTCCAAATAAGTAATGTCTATATTTATATGAATGTAAAACTGCATCACTATACATTGTATAATTCAATACATTTAAATATCCTAAATAAGGCATTGAATATCCACACAATGTTGTAGGATTTACCTCTATTTTCCACCATCTTGTATTGTCTATATAATCTGCTACAAAAGGCTTAACTTCTCTGAATAGTTTTAGCCCTTTTTTTATTTGTCTAGGCATAAGTAATGTTCCAGCTTGCTTATTTCCACTATCTACTTGACTTATCCCATTAGCTCTTTTTACTTTTTCAATATTATTTTGTTCTTTTTGAGCTTTCTTTGACTTAGTAGTTTTTGGAGAAGCAACTATCTTTTCTTCATGTCTTATTTCAAAGTCTTCTTCATCCTCATCATATTCCTCATCATCTTCTATATCGTCATAGCATTCATTTTCTTTAGCCTTGTTATAATTTTCTATTTCTTTATAGTTATTAAATTCTTCAATTTCACCATCACTAGAATCTTCTATATCTGCTCTTGCCTTTAATTCTACCTCTTCACTTTCATCATCTTCCCAATAATCGTCATATTCATCTTCATCTTCATCATATTCTTCTATGATATATTCTTCGTCACTATCACTATTTTCTTCATTGTCATCATCATCTTCTCTATATTCTTCACTTGCATCATCTATATCGTCTTCTAAATACTCTTCTTCACTTTCAGCTAATTCTTCATCTTCTACATCTTGGAATAATATGTCCTCATAATTTTCAATCTTATTTCCCTTAAAGCCAACTAAAGGAATATTTCTTTCATACAATAAGGCAATTCCTTTTATCTCTTCATCATAATCCTCTAAATCTAAAACAAATTCACCTCTTCCTTGTTCATTTAAAATTATATTTCCTAAGTCTATTAATCCATGGTCACCTTTTATTGCTACTGCTTTATACCCATCTTTAACATATTTTAGATTTTCTACATATAATGCAATGATTGATTTTTCATCATTTACTTCGACTTTTGCAAAAGCTTTTGGCAGTACTCGTTCTTTGTATCTAAAGTTTATGTCTTTAGCTTCTAGTATTATATAGTCTCTTTTAAACTTTCTTTTAGAACCCACTGCAATCCCCCCTTAACACAGTTTCTCTAAACAATATATGTTAATAAAATAAAAAAAAGTACCTCCTATTTAGAAGATACTTTTGTATTTACTATATTTGAAAGAACTGCAAACTCTTCTATACTAAGAGTTTCACCGCGTCTTTTTTCATCTATATTAGCTTCTTTTAATATTTCTCTTATTTCGTCCTTATTAAGAAAACCAAGGCCTCCCAATGAATTAAGTAGAGTCTTCCTTCTTTGTCCAAAAGATGCTTTTATTGTCTTGAAAAATATTTCTTCATTATGAACATCATATTTCTTTTCAGCTCTAACATGTAAACCTATAACTGTTGAATCTACATTAGGCTGTGGTATAAACATATGTCTTGGAGCCTTTGCTACAATTTCTGTTTCACAATAGTACTGAACAGCTATAGACAATGCTCCATAATCCTTCGTACTTGGAACAGCATTCATTCTATCTGCAACTTCTTTTTGAACCATAACCACTATATCTGTTACAGGTATATCCTCTTCTAAAAACTTCATAACTATTGGTGTAGTTATATAATATGGAAGATTTGCTACAAGCTTAACTGGTCCACCATTTAATTTATCTTTTATTAGCTCTTGTATATCTACTTTTAATATGTCTTGATTTATAACTTCTATGTTCTCTAAATCTGATAAGGTATCTTTCAATATAGGAATTAAGTTTTTATCAATTTCTATAGCTACTACTTTTTCTGCTACCTTACCCATTTCACGAGTTAGTGTACCTATACCAGGTCCTACTTCTATTATATTATCTCCGTCTGCCACTCTAGCTCCATCCAATATTTTATCTATTATATTACTATCTATTAAAAAATTCTGACCTAAAGACTTTGAAAATTTAAAATTATGTTTTTGTACTACTTCTTTTGTTGCGCTATGTGAAGATAGTCTATCCATCGTTTACTCCTTTTTAACTTATTTTAAGATTTTATCCTATTAATTATACTTATTTACATGTATTCAAAGCAAAATAGTTATTAAAGACAATTTATTTTAAATTACTCTGTAATTTTATATTTATTTTTTATATTTTTTTCATATCATACATGCTTACATTTAAATTTGTTTTAATGCACTTACAAATTCTTCTCTTTCAACACCATAATTATTTAATCTATTTAAAAATTGCTTTGCATTTCCATAGCCAATTCCAAGTATTTTACCAAGTGCATCTCTCCTAGATGATGCATCTTCATTTCCTATAAGACCATTTCTAATCAAATCAACTTGTTTAAATTCATCTCTTTTTTCTGTACTTTCAGTTCTAACTTTATTTAAAGCTGCTATTATACTTTTTGGAGTAGCATTTTCTATTCCTATATCTCCATCCTTTTTAGCTTCTTCTCTTGGTAAAAACGCATGTTTACATCCTGGGACTTCTGATGCTATTTTTTTTCTTATTTTTTCACCTGCAAAATCTGGGTCTGTAAATATTATAACTCCACGTCTTTCATTAGCTGATTTTATACGCTCCATTACTCCTTTTGGAAATCCAAATCCACCTGTGGTTATAAGTTCTGCATCTATCGCTCTCTTAACTGCTGTAACATCGTCTCTTCCCTCTACTACTATTATCTCTTTTATCATATAAATTCACCTTTTATTTGTTTTTAGTTTTTGTTTACATCTCTTTATTTTAAGGTTTTTATTTGATTTAATCAAGGCACTAACCTATTTATTTTTATTTAGAAATCTATAGTTTAAAAAAAATTTATTTCTACTAGATAAATATATTCACTATTATATTCTATTGAATCACTTATAAGCAACAATAAGTCCCTTGTAGCATTACCTATATTAATATTATATCATCCATACAATTTTCTTTTTTAATATCAATGATTTATAGAAAAAATATGTGGGTCTCATGACAAATATAAAATATATATTAAAAAAACCTAGATATAAAATTTATATTCTAGGTTCTCTTTTGTTGGATTTTATTAATGAATTTAACTTTCCTTTTCTGTCTTTCCATCATATTTTGATATCCATTTATTTAATATAGTTTCTCTATTTTTTGCTGCTGATTTTAAATCATTATCTATCATTTGCTCTAATGGCTTTTTAGGGAATCCTTCTGGAATTGGATTTCCTGTATCAACTGTAGTAACTGCATAGTTCTTAGAATACTCATTCATTGCATCTTTACTTATCGCCCAATCTAAAAATACCTTAGAAGCTTCTTTTATATTCTCTTTTTTTACAAGAGCATTTGCTTCTATATCCCATCCAGAACCTTCTTTTGGAAACACTACTTCTACTGGATAACCTTCTTCTTTTAATTTTATGCCTCTGTATCCAAAAGATATCCCTATAGGGTATTCTCCTGAAGCTGATGATGTAGCTGGAGCTGAACCAGATTGAGTATATACACCAATATTTTCATGTAACTTATCCATATATTGCCATGCCTTTTCTTCTCCCATAATTTGTATAAGCGCTGACACTGTTAAATATCCTGTTCCAGAAGAAGATGGATTTGGCATAGATATAAGCCCCTTATATTCTGGCTTTATCAAATCTTCATAAGAACTAGGAACTGGTATATTTTTATCTTTTAATTCTTTAGTATTTACAGTTATACCTGTCATCCAAGCATCTATACCAACCCATGAAGGCACTTCTTTATCATCTTTAAATGCAGTGTCTATCTTATCAGACCCTTCTGGAGCGTATGGTTCTAGCATTCCTTGGTCATCTGCAACTAACAAACTTGTGGCAGCAATCCCCCATACAACATCTGCTTGTGGATTATCTTTTTCTGCTAATAATCTCGCTGTTATATCTCCTGTCGATGCTCTAACAACATTTAATTTAATATCTGGATATTTTTCTTTAAATGTAGCTAAATATGGGTCTATACTGTCTTCTTCGATTGCTGTATAAACTGTTAATTCTCCTTTTGTTTTACTATCAGACTTTGAATCTCCACCTGATGAGGCAGTGCTACATCCTGTTATTACACTCAATAAAAGTGTTGATAATACTCCTAAAGAAACTAGCTTCTTAAATTTCATCTTTACCTCCCCTATGCAACATCTTTTTGTTGCCATTTTTGTGTATTGTTTTTTAATTTTTTTGTTACGAATTCATAGCAAAGTCTTACTATTATATTTGTTAAAAGCACTAATACTGCCATAGCTGCTGATGGCCCTATATATCCTATCTCATCTAACTTCAATATGGAAATTGATGCAGTCTGAGTCTGAGGGGTATACAAAAATATTAATGCTGAAACAGTAACCATTGAATTTACAAAATAATATACCACTATCTCAAGTATTGATGTTATAGACATTGGTACTGTGATGTTAAAAAACACTTTATAAAATGGAATATTTATAGATTTTGCGACTAATTCATACTCTCTATCCAACATTTTTAGTGATGAGTTTGAAGTTATAAAACAAACAGAATAAAAATGTACTATGTTTACTATGACAAGTATGACTGTACCACCATATAGGAAATTTAGTGGATTACTTGCTGAGTTAAAAAAAGTTATATATGATATTCCTAGTACTATACCTGGTAATGCCATTGGTATCATAGATAAGAAGTAAGCTGTTTGTCTTAATCGTGGAAATTTATCCACTTTTTCTATCATGTATGCACTAAAAAACACAAATATAGTTCCAAATATAGCTGTTAGTGTTGATATTTTTAAACTGCTTAAATAAGTTTTTAATCCGCTTCCTAAAATACCTTTAAATGTATAATGTTCCATCGTAAAACTTAGGTTATATGGCCATAATTTTATAACTGAACCTATAACTGAAACGAATATCAAAATGAAGATTAGTAAAGTTATAAAACTACACGCTATTAAAAATACTCTATCTCTAAATTTATTTTCTTTAATTTTATAAGGCATAGATTTTGCTGTTATAGTCATTCCTTGTTTTTTACTTGCCACCTTGTCTAATGTAAAAGCTATTAGTACAGGAATTAACATTACCATAGAAACAGTTGCCCCCATTGGTATATTAAACTGCCCTACTACTTGCTTATATATATCCGTAGCTAATACATTATAGTTTCCTCCAACTACCTTTGCTGCTCCAAAGTCTGTAAATGCAAGTATAAAGGATACAAAGAAAGAACTTACTAGTGAGTACTTTATGCCTGGAATTGTAATTTTAAAAAACTTTTTAAAATCACTAGCCCCTAAGCTATCTGCTGCTTCATAAAGTCTATAATCTGCCATAGAAAGCGCAACAGATAGTATTAAAAAAGCTTGTGGGAATGTAAACAGTATTTGAGAGACAATTATTCCTAATGGTCCATATAACGGTATCTCAAATCCCATTGTTGTAAATATTCCTTTATTTCCAAAAAGGTATATAAGTGAAATACCATATAACATAGTTGGTGCAAAAAGAGGAAACATTCCCATAGTTTTGAAAAAATTCTTAAATTTTATATTTGTTCTCGTTATTGCATATGAATAGATAAATGCTAAACACAGCGACATTAAAGATGAAACTGTGGATACAAAAATTGAATTTTTAAATGATGCTATAAGACTTGGATTTTCAGCATATTTACTAAAATTTGAAATACCTATGAAGTTTCCACTTGTATCTAAAAATGCATTTTTTAATAATGATACTAAAGGAAACAAAATAAATACTATTAGTACAATTAGCGAAAAAATCAGAAAACATTTTTGTATTGTGCTATCACTTATCCTTCTTTTGTTTTTTGTTGTTATCATTTATTCACCCCTAGCTATTTAAGCACATCCCTCTGATTTATATTCTACAATTCCCTCTTTGGGAATTTTGAAATTTATTTTAGACCCTATACACAGTTTCATTTGTTCTGCAACTTTTGAAACTATGTCTAATTTTATTTTCTTAGAACAATATTCAACTGTAATTCTATAGTTAAATCCTCTAAATTCAATATCTAAAATCTCTCCAACTTTAATGTCATTGTCTTTAGAATCTCTATTAAATTCTACCTTTATATCTTCTGGTCTGATAGCTATCTTATTAATACCATCATCTATAAAGTTTATTGTTCCTATAAAGTCAGCTACAAAAGGTGTCTCTGGATTTTTATATACTTCTTTTGGAGTCCCAACCTGTATTATTTCTCCACTATTCATAACAACCATTTTATCTGCTAGGCAAAGTGCCTCTTCTTGGTCATGAGTTACCATTATAGTGGTAATTCCAAGCTTTCTATGTAAACTTCTAATCTGTTCCCTAAGTTTCAACCTTACTTTTGCATCCAATGCAGATAATGGTTCATCAAGAAGTAAAAAATCTGGCTCTAAAGCAATTGCACGAGCTAGCGCGACTCTCTGTTGCTGTCCTCCTGATAATTGCGATGGATACTTTTTCTCATATCCATTTAGTTCGACAACTTCTAAAACTTCTTTAATTTTCTTATCAATATTAGATTTATTTATATTTTTATTTTCTAAGCCAAAAGCTATGTTTTTGTAAACAGTCATGTTTGGAAATAGTGCATATGACTGAAAAACTATACCAAAATTTCTACTTTCAGGTGGTAAGTTCGTCATATCCTTATCATTCATTATTATTTTTCCATCATGTTTGTCTTCAAGACCTGCAATTATTCTAAGCAATGTACTTTTCCCACAACCACTTGGTCCCAATAAACAAATAAACTCTCCTTTTTTAATATCAATAGATATATCTTTTAGCACTTTAGCTTGTCCATAACTTTTACTTACATCTTTAACTTGTAAAAAAGACATTTATAAAACCCCTCCTAAGGCTAACCTAAACTTAAATAAATCTTCTCTATTTAAGCTTTTACTTCCTAGGTCACACTCATGCTGAGAGTAAAGCCCATGATAATCTGAGCCTCCTGTAACAACTAAGTTATATTTCTTAGCATAAGAAAGTGACTCTTTTTCTAAATCTTTATTGTGAGATGGATGATACACTTCTATCCCATCTAATCCAACATTCACCATATTTTCAATAGCATTAAAATTGTCCATTTGGCCAGGATGAGCTAGTACACAAATTCCACCAGAGCTTTTTATAGCTCTTATTGCATCTTTATAATCTACATATTTTAAAGATACATACACCTTACCATTTCCTCTATGAAACAACTCTTTATATAAACTTGAATATATTTTATCTGTGTACCCTTTATCTATAAGTGCTTTCATTATATGTTGTTTAAATATTCCAGTCTTTGATGAATATTTCTTTACATCTTCTAGAGATATTTTATATCCTAAATCTATAATTTTATTTACCATCTTAACAGATGCTTTATGCCTATCGCAAACCATTGGATTACATAAATTTTTTATTTCTTGACTATTTAAATCTATATTATAGCCCAAGATATGAACTCTTTTTCTGTTTTTATAATCGTATGCTGATATTTCTATACCTGGTATTATAGTTATTCCATAATTTTCTCCCAATACGATAGCTTCATCTAGCCCAGACAATGTATCATGATTTGTTATTGCTAAAACACTTATATTCTTTTCTAATGCTATCTTAATTATTTCTTCTGTAGTGAAGTTGTTATCTGATATGCTTGTATGACAATGTAAATCTGTTAACAATCTTTATACCTCCCTTTTATAAACTGTTTTTCCATTTACAATAGTATTTACAACTCTTGGATACTCACTATCAATATCCAATAAAACTAAATCTGCTTTTTTATTTTCTTTTATGCTACCTCTTTCATCATATATACCAACTGCTTTAGCTGGATTTGAAGTAAATAGGTTAACTGCTTTATTTAGACTGTTAGTTCCTTGTGCAACTATGCACATGGACTTTATCATTGCTGATGGAAGATAGTCTGAACAAACAATATCACAACAATCTTCCAATATAGCATCCATTGCCTTTAAGTTGTTATTATGAGATTTCCCTCTTACAATATTTGGGGCACCTAGACAAGTTAAAACACCCAGTTTCTTTGAATATTTTGCAACTTCAAGAGTTATAGGAAATTCAGATACATTAACTCCTATATTTTTTATAAAATCCATTTTTTCTAATGTATCATCATCATGTGATGCAACATTTATATTTTTAGTTTTTGCCCTTCCTATGACACTAGCTATTTTATTCCAATCTAAATTATCATGTAAATCTACTAATTCATCTAACCATGTATCTACATAATTTTCTGTTACTCCCCATACTTTAGTAGCATATTCTCTATAGAACTTCGGATTTGTATATTGACCTTGTCCTGGAGAATGGTCCATTATAGATAAATAGTCTATTTTATCTTTGTCTAATAACTCTGATACCTTATCTAAGCCTTCATGGTACAACACTTCATACCTTAGATGAACTTTATGATTTATACTCTTACTATTTATATTTTTGTACGAATCGATATTTTCAATCATTTTTAAAGAATTATCAATACTTCTAACTCCTACTCCATCACCTAGAGATATAGAATGATAAACTGTTGTTATTCCATTTGCAGGTAGTTTTTTATCTAGCTCATAAAATGCCATATTAAATGGTAATAATGTACTTGGTCTTGGCTCTATTTCCTTTTCAATAGCATCACTATGAATATCTATGATACCAGGTATAACATATAAATTTTTTGCATCTATTATTTCATCTATCTCGTTGAAATCTAGTAAGTAGTCAATCTTATCATTTGAGACTTTCTTTATTGTATCTCCTTCTATAATTAAATGGCCATTTTCTAATATTTTATCTTCCAATACAATATTTGCATTATGAATTAATTTTACCATCTAAGCTACCCCGCTTTCACTTATAGTGCCTTTTGTCATAGTAAAGGTTTTATCTATAACTGTCTCCATAAATTCTATATCATGAAATATCCCTATCATTGTAGTTCCTTGATTTTTAAGTTCCAACATTTTTTCTTTTACGTATATTTTAGATTGATTATCAAGTGATGCAGTTGGTTCATCAAGCAATAAAAGTCTAGGTTTTTTTACCATAGCTTGTGCTAGATTTAACCTTAACTTTTCTCCACCAGAAAAATTATTCGGATAGGAATCCCACAAGTTTTCCTTTATTTCAAACTGAGTCAGTATATCTTTCGCCATATCATATGCACAATCTTTTTCAAATCCACTCTCAATTAGAGAATGTACTACTAGCTCAATAGCAGTTATTCGTGGAAGTGTTTTTAAAAACTGTGATACATATCCTATTTCCTTTTTTCTAAGATTTATCATTTCTCTATCGCCAATTGTAGATAAATCTATCTTTCCATATATTTCTGAGTTGAATATTATTTCTCCAGTCGCTGGGATATAGGTTTTATAAATACTTTTTAATATAGTAGACTTTCCCGCTCCAGATTTTCCTATTATTCCTAAAAATTCACCTTTAGAAATTGTAAAATTTATTTCACTACACGCTTTTATAGTTTTGTTTAATGCATGTAATTCAAAATCTTTGCTAAAATTATTTACTTCAAGTATAATTTCTTCCATTTTATTTAAAACCCCCATTTTACTTATTACAAATATTATTTATAGTAGTGAATTTATAAGTTGCTGAGTATATGGATGCTGTGGGTCTTCCATTATCTGGTCTGTTAAACCAGATTCAATTACACTTCCATTTTTCATCACAATTGTCCTATCAGCAAGCATTTTTATAACATCAAAGTCATGAGATACTACTATCATAGAAATTTTAAGTTCTCTTTGTATTTCCCTTATTAAATCTAATACCTCAGCTTGTACAGAAACATCCAGTCCTGTTGTAACTTCATCTAATAAAAGTATTGGAGGATTATTAGAAAGTGCTTTTGCTATCTGAACTCTTTGTTGCATTCCTCCACTAAAATATTTTGGTTTATGGTCTATTCTCTCTACAGGTATATTAGTCTTTACTAGAAGTTCTTTAGCTCTATCTCTTATTTTCTCAACATTATATATATTTGCCATTAATAATTTCTCTGCTATATTTCCACCACTACTAAAATTCAAATTTAAACCAAGATGGGGATTTTGATATACAATACCCATAAAATGATTCTTTATGTACCTCTTTTTTTGGTCTGAGAGTTCTAATATATTTTCGAACTCGTTATAATTTGATATGTACACTTCTCCACTATTTGCATTTTCTTGAAAAAACAAAATCTTTAACAATGTACTTTTTCCTGAGCCGGATTCTCCAACAATACCAAGAACTTCTCCTTCATAAAGTTCAAGATTTACATTATTACATGCAACTATAGAACCACAATATTTACATATATTATTACTTTCATATCCTGTACTCTCAAAACACTTTTCACATCCCTCTCCATAAATAAGATTGATATGTTTTCCTATTAATACTCGTTTATCTATATTTTCTATTTTTTTGTCTTCTCCTAGTTTTGCACTACTCATTCCAAGCACCTCCAATTGCCACATCTACGCCATCATTTCTTAACCTAACTTTTTCACAATAACTTGTATCAGAACAACTATAGTACTTTTCATTAGTATCACTGTCATATACTTCATCTAAAAATGTGTTTGAACTTTTACATAAACTACAATGTTTTCCTTCAAATTTTTCCTCTTCAAATTTATAGTCATCAAATTCTAAGGGTTCTACCTTTGTGTATGGAGGTATGGCGTATATTCTCTTTTCTCTACCTGCACCAAATAAAAATAAGTTATCTGACATATTTAATTTCTTTATATCAAATCTTGGTATTGGTGATGGATTCATTAAATATCTATCATTTACTTTACATGGATACTCTGCTGCTATTGATATATCATCAAATTTAACTATATCTTCATACAGATATACCCACATCCTGCTATAATCTTCTTCTGAATGCATCCTCCTTGTCTCTACTTCACTAGGTTCTACTATTCTAAGTGTCTCTGGTATTGGCACTTGGAATATCATTATTTGATTAGACTTTAATTTTTCTTCTGGTATTCTATGTCTTGTTTGAATCAATGTAGCTTTTAATGTATCTTTTGTAGTTTCTACATTACTTACACTTGAAATAAAATTTCTTATATTACAAGCATTTGTAGAATCGTCACTACCCTGGTCAATCACTTTTACTACATCACTTTCACCAAGCAATGATAGTGTTAATTGTAGTCCTCCAGTCCCCCATCCTTTGGCAATAGGTAATTCTCTTGAACCAAAAGGTACTTGATAACCAGGTATTGATACTGCTTTTAGTATTTTTCTTCGGATTTCTTTTTTTGTATTTTCATCTAAAAAACCATAGTTATATATCACTTAATTTCCCTCCATATCCTATTTTATTCTTTCTACATCTGCTTTAAAATCTACATAGTGAGGAAGCTTAAAGTGAGATATAAACCCTAATGAATCTATACCATCTATATGAAGTAATACAAATTCTTCATCTTGGGCTAATTTTTCACTATTTGGTTCCAAAGATTTATCTAGTATAGCCATAGATATAGCCTTATTTTCATTATTTCCCATACAAAGACCATATCCTAAAGACATTTTATTTATATCTCCCGATTTATTTTTAGAATTTTCAGACTTATTTTGTGATGCTTTTGATACTATTTCACACTCAGTAACCAACATTTCTCCTATTGTTATTTGCTCATCTTCATAAATAGGATGTTTTATTTTTATATATACATCTCCTGTTCTAAGCTCACTTATATATGGATGCTCATCACCAAAACCTCTTACAATAGAATAAGCAAACCCTGATACTGCTCCACTTTCACCTCTAGTAAGTGCCTGCAATTTTGCTGACCTAGAAACTGGAAATCTTAGACTATTTCTTGTAATATCATCTATTACTTCTTCTTCTAATTTATCTTCATAAGTATCCTCTTCCAACAAATTCTCGTTTCTAAATATATTAGATACCTTTGTGAATTTAGGTATTTCATTCACTCGTTCTAAGTCATTTATATAGTTAGCTTTAAAATCTCTATTTTTTTCTTCATCTTCTTTAATCAACTCTATATTTAGTATTCTATTTTCATAATCTCTAGTTGCTCCAAGATACTGCCCTCCTGGTATATCTTTAAATGTAGCTGAGATTCTTCTACCTATTCTCATTTGTTCTGTATTTATAGGTTCTGAATAAGTTACTCTAGGCATTGTTGACCTTAATGCTCTTATATAGAAGGATGCTTCTAATATATCACCTTGAGCCTGTTTTATAGCTAATGCAGATAATTCCTTGTTGTATAGACTTCCCTCAGAAATCACTTTATCCACAGCATAAGACATTTGCTCTTTAATTTGTTTTACATCTATTGGTAGGCTTTCTCCTTTTATTCTATAAAATTCAAGTATATTTCTAGCCTGTAATATAGCTTCTTCTCCACCTTTAACTGCCACATAAGCCATTATTATAATACCTCCCAACTTAATTTTGATGACCTTGGTATAAATGCAACTTCTCCTTTGGTATCTATTAAAATCAAATCTGCCCCTGTAGGATAGTCTTTATTTATCATAAGTAATTTTTCTAAGAATTCTTGTTTAATTCCATCTATATATAAATTCTTTTTAGATTTTATACCAGAACCACTTAAATAAAGTCTTATGAATTTATCTTTATAATCTGTTGATAGTTCGTTTACTTGATGTATTATAGTTGTACTTTCATCAGGATATTCAAAAGAACCTATTTTAATTTGTAGTATATCTAATTCTGAATTAATATCTAAAAACATGTAGTCTGATTTATTGTAATTTACTTGGCTTGACATTGTCAGTGCTCTTATATTTTTTATATCTTCTTTAGTACAGTTTTCTATATAGAAGGTAACTTCTTGGTCTAATAAAGTAATTGCTATACCAATTGCTCCATTTGATAATTTTGTATTATTTTCTATAGTTATATTATTGATGTTATTTAATTTCCCAGGAAATGAAGCACTATCTAGCAACTTTCTATATATTTCTTGCATGTAACTTACCATGATTCTCCTCCTACTTAATCCATAGTATTGAATTGGACTTTTGTTTTATTAATTAAACTAAATTCATTAATAAGTTCTTGCTCATATCTTAAGCTTTCTTCATAGATACTTTTATTTATGTAATTCTTTAATTCATCAAATTTATTATTATTGCTATGTAAAACTGCATCTATAGTTGCCAGACAAATAGCTTTTTTTTCATTATTTTCTGCAACTATACCATAACCTAAGCTTTCATCTACCTTAACACTACACTCTGTAACTAATATTTCTCCTAAATTAAATGTAGTATTTTTTACACTTTCGTTAGCTCTTACCATCACTGTAGCTAAGCTAGGGCCTTTAATTATAGAAATGCTTGATGTATTTTTTATCATTAAATATATTTGCTCCAATTTCTCATAGTTCATATTTATCAATATCTTAGTACTATCAACTGTATGCAAGATTTTGCCTCCTTAATCTTTCCTCTATTTACTTATTTCTAAGAATATAATATACAATCTAAGTTAAATAGATATTACGTTTGAGTTAATTCTAATGAATATCTTGTAAATTCTTTTTTAACAATGTTAAGAAATATATTGTAAGACTACTAAAAAATTATAATATTACAAATAAAAAAAGCATACCACTCAAATTGAATGGTATACTTTCTCTATATTTATAACTATTATTTTTATATAATTGTAATAATTGTAAATTTTATTTTTAATTTACCTATTTTATATTAAAAAACTTCTTCGCATTCTCTTTAGTAACTTTACACACTTCCTCATAAGATATTCCTTTTTCTTGAGATATCTTATCTGCAACAAAAGCTACTTGAGAAGGATTATTTCTCTTTCCTCTATGTGGTTCTGGTGACATATATGGTGAATCCGTTTCTATAAACAGTCTTTCTAGAGGTATCTCTCTTACAACTTCTCTAGTTTTTTTATTGTTTTTAAAAGTAACTGTTCCTGGAATTGATATATAACATCCCATTTTAACATACTCTCTAGCTAATTCCACATTACCACTATAACAATGAAGCACACAACCTATTTCAGGACTCTTAGTGTTTTTTATTATCTCAAAAGTATCCCCATGTGCATCTCTATCATGTATTATTATTGGAAGCTTTAACTCATTAGCTAGCTCAATTTGTTTCTTAAACCACTCTTTTTGCTCTTCTCTTGGAGAATAATCATAATAATAATCTAACCCAATCTCTCCTATAGCCACAACCTTTTCATTTTCAGTTGCAAGTCTTCTTAGAGTGTCTATTGCTGTATCATCTAGTTTTGATACATCATGTGGATGTACTCCAACTGCTGAATATATAAAGTCATATTTTTTTGATAGTTCAATTGCTGTTATAGACGTTTCTATATCTGCTCCTGGATTTACAACCAACTCTACACCTTTTTCTTTTAATGAACTAATAAGTTCATCTCTATCTTCATCAAAACTTTCATCATTTAAATGTGCATGTGAGTCAAATAACATTTTTTATCTCCTTACTATTTAATTGCCTATTAGCGAACCTCGCATCCATCCTTAGCACCTTGTGTAAATGGTAGAACATAAGGGTCACCATCATCTCCTGCTGCTAATATCATACCTTGAGATTCTACACCTCTTAACTTAACTGGTTTTAAGTTACATACCACTGTAACCTCTTTACCAACTAAATCTTCTGGTTTATAGTATTCAGCTATTCCAGATACTATTTGTCTTGTTTCTGGTCCAATTTTAACTTGTGATACTAATAATTTATTTGCTTTTGGATGCTTTTCACAGCTTATTATTTTTCCTACTCTAAGCTCTATTTTATCCAAATCATCAATAGTAATTTCTTCTTTATGCTCTAAAGTTTTTTCTTCTACTGGAGGTTTCCCAGAAAACATTTTAGTTAATTCTTCTATTTCTTTTTCTACATCTAATCTTGGGAATAAAGATTCACCTTTAAACACTTTTACATTTTCTCCAATAAGACCAAATGTCTTTGTGCTTTCCCATGTAGTTATATCATCTTGACCTTTTATTCCTATATGTGCATATATTTTATTAGCAGTTTCATTCATTATAGGATTTATTAGTGTTGCAATTATTCTTATAGATTCACATAAATTATATAAAACTGTATCTAATTCATCTTTTTTAGTTTCATCTTTAGCAAGAACCCAAGGCATAGTCTCATCTATATATTTATTAGTTCTTCTAACTAGTTTCCATACACTCTCTAATGCTTCATGGAATTGCATTTTATCCATTTCAGCCTCAAAATTTTCTCTAGTTGATACAGCTTGCTCTTTTAAATCAGCATCAAAATCAGTTGAAGTTTTTACTGTTGGTATTATACCACCGTTGTATTTTTCAACCATTGCTACAGTTCTACTTACTAAGTTTCCTAAATCATTTGCTAAGTCATAATTTATTCTTGTTACAAAATTTCTATGAGTATAACTTCCATCTTGACCAAATGCAAACTCTCTTAATAAGAAGTATTTAAGAGTATCTATTCCATATCTTTCTATTATAGGCTCTGGATAAACAACATTACCTTTTGATTTACTCATTTTATCATCAGCAAACAATATCCATCCATGACCAAATACTTGTTTTGGAACTTCTAAACCTAAAGCCATTAAAAGTGCTGGCCATATTATTGTATGGAATCTCACTATTTCTTTACCTACTATTTGAACATTTGCAGGCCAATATTTTTTAAATTCTTCATCATTATCTGTCATATATCCTAATGCTGTTATATAGTTACATAGAGCATCCACCCATACATAAATTACATGCTTTTCATCAAAAGGAACTTTTATTCCCCAGTCAAAAGTTGTTCTTGTTACACTTAAATCTTCTAGCCCTTTATCTAAGAAATTTGCCACCATTTCATTTTTTCTAGCAGCTGGGAAACAGAAACTATCGTCTTTAAATAACTCTTTTAATCTATCTTCATATTTAGATAGTCTAAAGAAATAAGATTCTTCTTTTACTAAGTATGTTTCTCTTCCACAATCAGGACATTTGTTTCCTTCTAATAACTGTGATTCTGTCCAAAAACTCTCACAAGGAGTACAGTATCTACCTTCATATTCCCCTTTGTATATATCACCTTGTTCATATAATTTAGTAAATATTTTTTGTATTATATCTGTATGTCTTTTTTCTGTTGTTCTTATAAAATCGTCATAAGATATATCCATAGTATTCCATAATGCCTTTATATCTTTTATCATTCCGTCAAGGTATTCTATTTCTGACATTCCTTGTTCTATCGCTTTCTTTTGTATCTTTTCACCATGTTCATCTGTTCCTGTCAAAAACTTTACATCATATCCACAGAAACGTTTAAATCTAGCTATTGTATCTGCAGCTACTGTTGAGTAAGTATGACCTATGTGTAATCCTCCACTTGGATAGTATATTGGTGTTGTTACATAAAAACTCGGTTTGCTCATATTATTTACCTCCTAATTTTTTATCGTTCGTAGTCATATAAATATTTCATTTAAAATAATAAAAAATCGCCTCCTATGATTTATCATAGGGGCGAGATTATTCACGGTACCACCCTAATTCATCTATAACGATTATGTTTCACATGAAATGTAGAAATTAACTTTATAGATATCTTAACAGACTATAACGTGCCCAACCGTTTTACCCTAGCATATATGCTCAGATAAAAAGCTCCAAGACCATCTTCAATAAATCTTTTTACACTAGCTTTCACCTAACCTAGCTCTCTGATAGAAAAAATCCTTATCTACTCTTCTTTTCATAGCTTATAATTCATATTACAATTTATTTCTATATAATCACTATATTATAAAATTTTTCCCACATTGTCAACAAATTATACAAATATTACATAGCAAATAAAAACTGCTGCTATAACTCCTGCAACATGACTAATCATAGCGCATGATAATGTATGTCTAGTATTTTTTATCTTTAAACTCCCATAATAGATTGCCATTGTATAAAAAATAGTCTCAGAAGAACCTACAATTGTAGCTCCCATTTTTTCTACTAAACTGCCTATTCCAACTCTATTTGCAAGTTCGCTATACATTCCCAAAGCACCACTTCCAGATAAAGGTTTTACACTTATTAAACCTATTAATTCTTTTGGTATACTCATCATATTTGCTATTGGTGTAAATAGCCATTCTAACATATCAAGACCTTTGCCAGTTTTAAATATTCCTATTGCTAAAAATATACCTATTATATAAGGTAAAATATCCCATGCAGCCTTTAAACCATCAATTGCTCCTTTTACAAAACTATCATATACATCTATTTTTTTATATTTACCATAAACTACTATGTACAAAATTATTACTGGTATAAGTAAGTTTGAAAATACTTCCATACATCTACATCCCCTTTATCTATATCTTCTTTGAAAAAGTTTACATGTTATTATTGCTATTGCTGTAGATATTATGGTTGCAAATAAAGTTGTAAAAATTATTTCACTTGGGTTTTGAGCTCCCATATCCATTCTTAATTTAATTATAGTAAATGGAATTATCTGTATAGATGATATGTTTATTACCATAAACATAATCATATCATTAGTAGCTGTATCTTTTTTGTTGTTTAGGGTCTGAAGCTCACTCATTGCTTTTAAACCAAATGCTGTTGCACCATTCCCAGCACCCAACATGTTCAAGGCAATATTCATAACTATATAAGACATTGCTTTGTGACCTTTTGGAATAGAAGGAAACAATCTTCTCATTATAGGATTTAATTTCTGACCTATTTTTTCAATCAAGCCCGACTCTTTTGCAATATTCATTATACCCATCCAGAGTGCCATAATGCCAGCTAGACTTATTGCAAATTCTATACCTTTTGATGTTTCACTCAATATAACTTTATTTAATTCTCCCATATTTTTAGAAATCAAACTTCCTATTATTCCTATTGATACCATGTAAAACCATATTTTTCCTATTATAATCAACCTCCTCTTTAAATAATTTTATGATAGTTAGGTAATACTTTATACTTGAAAGTTGTACTATATTATGTTTTAGTATAAGTGTGGGAGTTTTTATAATTTTTAATATTTAATAATAATTAAGGAGAGAAATAATGAGAAATCTAACACTTCTTACTGATTTATATCAGCTTACTATGTTAAATGGCTATTTTGAAAAAAATATTCACGAAGACATTGTTGTATTCGATATGTTTTTTAGAAAAAACGCTTGTGATGGAGGGTATACTATAGTTTGTGGTATTGATCAGGTTGTTGAATACATAGATAACCTTCATTTTTCAGATGAAGATTTGGAGTACTTAAAAAGCTTAAATTTATTTTCTGATAAGTTTTTAAAGTTTTTGAAAGAGTTTAAGTTTACAGGAGATATTTATGCTGTTGAAGAAGGGACTATAATGTTTCCTAATGAGCCATTGATTACTGTTAAAGCACCCCTGTATCAAGCTCAACTTATTGAAACAGCATTGTTGACAATAGTTAATTTTCAATCTCTTATTGCTACGAAAGCATCTAGAGTTTGCTTTGCAGCTCAAGGAGACACTGTACTTGAATTTGGATTACGTCGTGCACAAGGTCCAGATGCGGGCATATACGGTGCTAGAGCTGCTGTAATTGGTGGCTGTTCTGGAACTGCAAACGTATTAGCTGGAAAGATGTTTGATGTTCCTATAATTGGTACTCACGCTCATAGTTGGGTACAAAAATTTGATACTGAGCTTGAAGCATTCCAAGCATATGCTGATGTTTATCCAGATAAATGCCTACTACTTGTGGATACTTATGATGTATTAAATAGTGGTGTACCTAATGCAATAAAAGTCTTCAAAAATATTTCTGAAAAAGGATACAAACCTATGGGTATAAGACTAGATTCTGGAGACTTAGCTTATCTATCTAAAGAAGCAAAGAAACAACTAGATAGTGCTGGTTTTTCAGATATTAGTATAACTGCATCTAATGACCTTGATGAATATACTATAGCATCACTTAAGGCAGAAGGAGCTACTATAAATTCATGGGGAGTAGGTACAAAGCTTATTACTTCTTTCGATTCACCTTCTCTTGGAGGCGTTTACAAATTAGCTGCATCTTGTAAAGAAGGTACTCTTGAACCTAAGATAAAAATTTCTGAGAATCCAGAAAAAATAAATAATCCTGGTTACAAGAAAGTTATAAGAATATATAACGAAGACAATAAAGCAGAAGCAGATTTAATTATGTTACATGATGAAATTATAGATGAATCTAAACCTTTAGAAATCTTCCATCCTACTTATACTTGGAAAACAAAGGTCTTTACAAATTACAAAGTTAAAGAACTTCTTAAGCCATTGTACATGAAAGGTGTATGTAAATATAATAAAAAAGCTGTTCTTGAAATAAGAAATCATGTACAATATGAATTAAGTACTATCTGGGAACAATACAAAAGACTTTCGAATCCACACATTTACAAGGTTGATTTATCTAGAGATCTTTGGTATTTAAAAACAAAAATGATAGATTCTAAAAAAGTTTTATAGGCATTAATTATTTTTATTTAAGGGGGACTGTTTATTTATGGATGTTACAGATTACAGAATCATAGAAATTTTACAGGATGATGGGAGAATTTCTATGAAGGACTTAGGAAAAATAGTTGGTTTAACTTCTCCTGCAGTTTCAGAAAGAGTCAAGAGATTAGAAGAATCTGGTGTTATAGAAGGATATAAAGCAATTGTTAATCCAGATTCATTAGGTAGAGTTATAAAAGCGTTTATTCACATATCTCTTCCAAGTAATGGATATACAGAATTCATTGAGTCTGCTGGAAATGACCCTAGAATTGTAGAATGTCACCACATAACAGGTGATGATTGCTTACTTTTAAAAGTTATTGTAAAAGATATGTATGAATTAGAAAACGTGATTGATACTATAAAGAAAATAGGTTCTACCAAGACCTCTGTTATATTATCAACACCGATACAAGCAAAATCAATATTGTAAGATAAATTGAACATCAATGGCTTATTCGCTAATACACCACTAGATATTTCTAATAAAATTTTAAGTTTTGATGTAAAAAAAGTTGTCTTTTATTAAAGACAACTTCTTTTAGGTTTTTGAAGTTTGTATATTTTAAATTTAAATTAACTGTCTAAACCTTAAATTATATTAAATAACTTTATGCATTTGTATAATTACTCTTATATAAGTAATTTGTTAGAATATATTCCATATAGGTCTTTAATACTCCTACTTCTTCGTTCTTGTCTAATAGTTTTATAGTAGATACTATATCTGCATATCCAAGTAATATTATACCTATAGTGTCTTCGTCTACTAAATTAAATACATTAGCTAACTCTTTTTTACTCAAATCATTTTTCTTATATAAAGATAAAAGTATCATATGATATCTTACATATTTACTTATAAGTTTATATGTCTGTGTTGATAATTCTAAATTTGTACCCATATTATTTACTATTTGTGCACCTATTTTTTCATGATTTGTAAAATGAACTCTACCTGTTTCATCTAAAGTTAAACTATCTGGCTTTCCTATATCATGTAAAAATATTCCTAACTTTAGTACTTGTGACTTATTTATTTCATCCTCAATATATAAATTCAAATAATTTGACACATGCTCTCTCAAATGATTTGGAAAAAATTCTTTGTCATTTAGCACTACTTCTAATTCTTTTAATGCATTTATAGAATGTTCAAAGCAGTTAACAACATGATATTTACATTCTCCTACAGATTTCATTGCTTTTACTTTAGGGATTACTTTTTCTAGTTCATTCTTTTTATCCAACTCTATAAACGTTTTATGTGTATCTTTCCTTTTTAAACTCTCTATTATAATTTTTCCTATTTCCATAAAATCACCTCAGATTCAGGTTTTATAAATCCAGAACTTGTTTATAAACAACATCCTTTTTTAATTTTCTATCTTTACAAACTATTTTTATTGCATCTTTTTTGTTCATACCACTTTCAATTAACTTTAAAACATATTCTCTATCTGTAAGACCATCATAATCTCTTTTTTCTGATTTTTCACCATAAAAACCTTCTACTATTAATACAAACTCTCCTCTTACTTCCTTTTCCTCAAATATTTTTATGACAGTTTCTATATCTTCTCTTATTATCTCTTGATATTTTTTTGTGAGCTCTCTATTTACAGAAATTTTTCTATTTCCAAGAACTTTAAGCATATCTTTTAGTGTATCCTTCAATCTATGTGGTGATTCATAAAAAATTATAGTTCTGCTCTCCTCTTTTATTTCTTCTAGTTGCTCTCTTCTAACTTTTTTATCCCTATCCAAAAAACCTTCAAAAACAAATTTATGTGTATCCATACCAGAACCAACCAAAGCTGTTACAAATGCTGTTGCTCCTGGTAACACTTCTATTCCTATATTATTTTGTATAGCCTGTCTTATTATTTCTTCTCCTGGGTCAGATATACCAGGCATACCTGCATCACTTATCAAAGCTATGTTTTCTCCATCAATTAATTTATTGATTAAATAATCGCCTTTTGAATCTTTATTGTGCTCATGATAACTAGTCAAAGGTTTTGAGATTTCAAAATGATTTAAAAGCTTTATACTGTGTCTTGTATCTTCTGCTGCAATTAAATCTACTTCTTTTAATATTCTTAAAGTCCTATACGTTATATCCTCTAGATTTCCTATTGGTGTTGGACATATGTACAATTTTCCACTCATCTATAACTCTCCTATATCTTCATTATTATATATTGATTTTAATTCTTCTGTATAATTACCATCTTCTCCATAGACATATAGTGGGTCTAATATCTTAAGCTCTGGTCTGCCATCTTTTACAAATTGAACCAAAACTAAATTAGGCGCTTTTTTAGGTCTTGGATGAACAAACTGAATAACTTTTGGTTCTAATCTGTATTTTCTCCCTAAAGTTATTATATCAACCAATCTTGTTGGTCTATGTATCATGAAAAATTTACCTCTAGGCATAACTAATCTGGATGCAGTCTTTATTACATCCTCTAGATTACACTTTACTTCATGTCTTGATATTGCTTTTTTATCATTTGGATTTTTTATACCATCAATATGCATATATGGAGGATTTGATGTAACTACATGATAGCCATTAACTTCCAAAACCTTGTCTATTGACTTTATATCTCCATTTATAATCTCAACTCTTTCTTCCAAATTGTTTAATTTTATAGAACGAGTTGCCATTTCATATACATCATCTTGTATTTCTACACCAATAATTTTTTTAGCTTCACTTTTGCCTGCAATTAGAACTGGTATAATTCCTGTACCAGTGCCTAAATCAACAACTTTAGCATCTTTTTTTACTTTTGCAAAATTAGCTAATAAAACAGCGTCTATACCAAAACAAAACCCATTAGTATCTTGTATAATTTTAAGACCTTTTAATTGTAAATCGTCGATTCTCTCTGAATCTTTTAATTGTATATCCATATATAACTCTCCTCAAATATTAGTAGCTCTAAGCATTAATTGCTTTAAAAAAGGTAGGAGAAGTCCTACCTTAAATTTAATCTTCTAATTTCTTTAACTCCTTTAGTGTAGCTTCATCTAATCCATCATTACCCTTGCATTTACCTCCACAGCCCTCACATTTTTTAGGCTCTTTAAGTATTTTTATATCTTCTCTCGTATATATTTTTACTGTTTTATCTTGGAACTCCACTTTGATTTGTTCTAACAGAGGATTCACCTCTACAACTTTTCCTTTTCCATCATCTGATTGCACTAATGCACCTACAACAGGCATTTTTTCTATTGCTTCACTATATACATCATGTTCATATTTTAAGCAACAGAATAGTCTTCCACATATACCAGATATCTTTGTTGGATTTAAAGATAAGCTTTGGTCTTTTGCCATTTTTATTGAAACTGGTTGAAAATCACCTAACCAAGAAGAACAGCAAAGCTTTCTACCACAAGGTCCTAGACCTCCTATAGACTTTGCCTCATCTCTAACACCGATTTGTCTAAGTTCTATTCTAGTCTTAAATATAGCCGCTAAATCTTTTACTAATTCTCTAAAATCTATTCTACCTTCTGCTGTAAAGTAAAAAATCAATTTATTTCTATCAAATGTATATTCGCAATCTATTAAAAACATTGTTAACTCATGTTCTTTTATCTTTTGTTGGCATAATTCAAAAGTCTCTTTTGCTTTTTCCTTATTTTCTAAATATATTTTCTTATCTTCTTCTGTAGCTATTCTTATAATTGGCTTTAAAGGAGAAACTAATTCGCTCTCGTCCATTTCTTTTGGCCCAACCACTACTTTACCATACTCTAAACCTCTTGCAGTTTCTACAACTACATCCATATCTTGCTCTATATTAAAATCAACAGGGTCAAAATAATATATTTTCCCCGCACTTTTAAACCTAATTCCTACTATTTTTATCATTTAATCACCTCGTATATATTTAAAGACATAACTTGTATGCTTATATTGAAATTACAATTACTTTTAATTTTAGTCTTTGTACCTTCTATTATATCAATAATTTTGGATAATTGAGAATAACTAATTTTTCCACTCATATTTTGGATAAAAACTAGTTTATCTATATTTATTAACATATCTCTATTTACATTCTCTTTTAATAAGATAATGTCTCTAAAATAGTTTATCATAATATCCAATAAACTTATAATCTGATTTCTATATTTCTCCATGTTATTTGGTATATTTAGAATCTCTACTATATTTTTATCTAGCATTATTTGGATATATTGTTGTATATCGTCCCTCATTACTGAAAACTCAGCCGACTGAGATAAATCTAAAGCATTTTCAATACTCCCTCTTGAAAAAGTAGCCAATATTTGAGCCCTTTCTTCTTCTATGCCTTTATTTATTAAATAGGTTTTTAAATCTGCTATTGGTATAGGCGAAAACTTTATTATGTCACATCTAGATTTTATCGTTTCTAATAGTGATTCTTTATTATTTGTGACTAAAATTATTATAGCATAACTTGGAGGCTCCTCTAATGTCTTTAAAAGGGCATTTTGAGCTTCTACAGTCATCTTTTCAGCATTATTTATTATATATATTTTATAGTCCTTATGAGGTCGTACTACTATATCTGATTGTAAGTTTCTAATTTGAGCTATTTTTATACTATTTCCATCTGGATTTATAAGTACATAGTCTGGACTATTTTCTAGATTTACATAGTCAAGTAACAATTTTGATAGCTCATCAGCAAATTTCTTTTTTCCTATTCCATCTATTCCTTCAAACATATACGCATTATTAAGTTTATTTTTATTTATAGAATTTATTAAATACTTTTTTGCAAAATCTTGTCCTATAATATTTTCAAAATACATATTTATCTCTCCATAGATTTTATTGAATCAAGAACTATTTCATAAACTTCATTATGTATACTTTCAATACTTCTTAATTTATTATCTGAAACACAATTTATTTTCTTCCAATCATACTTATCAGCTATATATAGAGCATTATTATAAGATTTCTCTAAATACTCTATATCACTTTCATGAATATCTTTCTCTTTTTCTCCTGTAATTTTGTTTTTTCTATTCTCCATAAGTTTTTCACTAAACTCAATAGGAACATCTAAAAATACAACACAATCAGGTTGAGGTATTTTAAATAAATTAAATTCATAATCAGCCAACCAGTTAAGATATTTCTCTCTATCACCAATGTCCATTTTAGAAGCTTGGTGCACCATATTAGAGGTTGTATATCTATCAGCGATAATTATTCCACCTTTATTATAAAATTCCTCCCAATCGGTTTTAAATGATGCATATCTATCTGCTGTAAAAAAAGTTGATGCTATATATGGGTCTACATCTGAAGCATTTTTACCGAAATCCCCTCTCAAATACATTTTTACCAAAGCAGATGATTGAGACTCATAATTTGGATATTCTACCTTCTTAATCATATAGCCTTCTTTTTTTAGTCTTTCATATAATTTTTTTGTTTGAGTTGCCTTTCCACTCGCATCTGAACCACTCTCTATAATTATTAACTTACCTCTCATTTTAATATCCTCCATCTAAACATTTTACCTATTTTAGTATATTACTTAAATGAATTTATATATAAATATTCTATAGATTCTTTATAGTAATCCTACTTTTTATATATGTTCTAAATCTATTATTTCTATAAAATTTAAAGTTATATCTTTAAGTCCACTTATAACCATACCTTTAGAACTACAAAACTTTAAATAATCTATTATTTCTTTACTTATTATTTCGCCAGGAGATATTATATTTATCCCTGGTGGATATGGTACTATAGATTCACCACATATTTTACCTATGCTGTCATATATTTTAACACTTTTTTTAGTTTTATAAAATGCTTCTCTAGGTGTTAATATTTTCTGTGGAATATCAACAGGATATTTTATATTATCTAGTTTTGTAGATTTAAATTCTTTTACTACAATATCATTTAATGCCGTTTCTAAACTAATGAAATCTTGAGTACTATTTCCTATTGTACAGATTAATAGAACACCATAATAATTAGATAACTCTACCTGTATATTATATTTTTTTCTTAAGATATTTTCTAATTCATATCCTGTTAATCCTATATTTTTAGCAGATATAAATATTTTTGTTTTATCATTTGTACTATATATTTCAAAATTTTCATTAACATTATTTTTGAAAATGTAGATATTATTTAAAAGCTCTTCCATTAATTTTTTCCCTTTATTTTCATATATATCTACTGCTAATTCCAGTGAAGATAATAATAAATAGGAAGGACTTGAAGACTCAGTAATTCTTAACATGTTTGAAATTTTATTTAAGTCAACTCTATCTTCCTTTACATGTATCATTGATGATTGAGTAAAAGATGGAAGTGTTTTATGAGTACTTTGTATAACTACATCTGCACCTTGCTCAAGAGCTGTTTTAGGAAGTTTCTCACTAAGTCCTAAATGTGCACCATGTGCTTCATCTACTATTACTACCATATTTTTGCTATGTGCATAATTACAGATATATTCTAAATCATATGTCATTCCATAGTATGTAGGATATGTAAGCAATATTGCTTTTGCATCTAAGTTTTTATCTATTATATCAATTACATTTATTACATTCACACCTTTTAAAATATTGGTATCTTTGCTTATTTCGCAAGGAATATATTTTATATCTACATCACCCAAAATACATCCATTTATAACAGATTGGTGACAGTCTCTATTTACAATTATTTTACTCTTAGGATTACATACTGACATTATTGCAGATTGTATTCCACAACTGCTTCCATTTACTAAATAATATGTATAATCACTTTTAAATACCTTTGCAGTATTTTCTTGAGAGGCTTTTATAATTCCTTCTGGGGAATGTAGATTATCTGTCCCTATTATTTCAGTCGTATCCATTTTATACAAATTTTCTAATACATTTACATATCCTAATTTCTCATATATTTTTCCTTTTTTATGTCCAGGCATATGAAAAGATATTACTTCTTTATTTACAATCTCACTTAGTTCATTAATTATAAACATAGATTACTCCTTTTTCCCTATTATTACTACTTATTTGAAAACTTTGATTCCTATCTATTTTACCATTAAAAAAGATACAAATTAATCTTTTTATAAAATAAAACACCTCATTCTAAATATTTAGAATGAGGTGTCTAATATAAAAAAGTAAAAATTAAATTATTCCCTGTCATCAGACATTAAACTTGGTATTAAATACAATCCAGCTAGACCCACAACAAAGTATATTATTCTACTTATCATTTCATATGTTCCACCGAAAATGCTACCTATTAAATCTGTTCCTAGGATACCAATTGCTCCCCAGTTAAGTGCACCGATTATAGCTAAAACTAAAGCAACTTTTTTCATTTATATCACTCCTTAAGAATTAAATTTTTATGTTAATCCATAATTCCTGTGTTTAGTTTTCCCAAAATGAAAAAAGAAATACATAATTTTTTTGTTTTTTTTAACAAAAAATAAAAAAAATTACGTGGCTACGTCCTACTCTCCCAGGCAGTTTCCCACCAAGTACCATCAGCGCTAGAGAGCTTAACTTCTGTGT